>CAYXLY010000020.1:0-19359 GCA_964466005.1 uncultured Spirochaetaceae bacterium
CGCGCGCGAGATGCGGATGACCGGGGGGCCGATCGTGGCGAGCGCCTCGGTGAACCCGCCCTCGGCGGGGCCGGGCTTCGGAGTCCACCTCTGCGACGTGGAGGTCGATCCCGAGACGGGCCGGACCACGATCCTCCGGTATACGGCGGTCCAGGATGCGGGCAAGGCCATCCATCCGAGCTACGTCGAAGGCCAGCTCCAGGGCGGCGCGGCACAGGGCATCGGCTGGGCCCTGAACGAGGCCTATCTCTGGGACGAGCAGGGCCGCGTCGAGAATCCCGGCTTCCTCGACTACCGCATGCCCGTCGCGTCGGACCTCCCGATGATCGAGACCGTCCTCGTCGAGGTGCCGAACCCGCTCCATCCCTATGGCGTGCGCGGCGTGGGCGAGACGCCGATCGTGCCGCCGCTGGGAGCCGTGGCGAATGCCATGCGGGCGGCGACCGGGATCCGCTTCCACCGACTGCCGATGTCGCCTCCGAACGTGCTCGAGGCGCTCGAAGCCGGGCACGGCTGAGTCTCGCGCGTGGCGATCGTCGTCTTCTCCAGCGCGCAGCGCGCTCACGTCGGAGGCGATGCGCGCGTCGAGATCGAGGCGGAGCGCGTCGTCGATCTGATCGAGGCGCTGCATACGCGCTATCCGGAGCTCGAGGGGAAGCTGGACGGCGCCGCCGTCGCGATCGATGGCGACATCCATCAGGACGCCCGCTATCTGCGCCTCCGGCCGGATAGCGAGGTCCATTTCATGGGCGCCGTCGCGGGAGGCTCGGGACGCGGGATCGACGCGGACGAGCGCTCGACGGGGCGCGTCGATTCCGGCGAGCCGCCGGACTCTGGGAGCGAGGCCCGCTGGATCGGGGCGGGAGCCGACCCGCTGATCGCGGCGAGGGATCGGCTCGCGGCGGGCCGACGCGTGGCCCTGGCGACGGTGCTCGAGACCTGGGGATCCTCGCCCTGTCCACCGGGCAGTCAGCTCGTGGTCGATGAGCGGGGGGGCTTCGAGGGATCCGTCTCCGGCGGCTGCGTCGAGAGCGCCGTGATCGAGGCGGCGTTCGGGGTGATCGAGCGCGGCGAGAGCGAGATCCTCGAGTTCGGCGTCGCGGACGAGGAGGCCTGGTCCGTCGGGCTCGCGTGCGGCGGGCGCGTGCGGATCCGGGTGGAGCCCGTCGAATGAGTCGTCGAGCTCGCGCGCGGGCGGCGAGCCGGTCGTGAAGCGGGCGACGCTCGAGGCCTGGATCGAGGCGCGTCGGGCTCGTCGTCCGATCGTGATGCTGACCTGGCTCGAGAGCGGACGCCAGCGCCTCGTGCAGGACCCGGACGCGCTCGAGTCCAAGGCGCTCGCGGAGGCCGCTCGACAGGCCCTCGCGACCGACCGGGCGACGAGTCTCCAGATCGGCTCCGAGACCGTCTTCGTCCAGCCCGACAATCCCCGCGTGCGTCTGTTCATCGTGGGGGCGGTGCACGTCGCGCAGCACCTGACGGCCCTGGCGATCCGGTTGGAGGCGGACGTCACCGTCATCGATCCGCGGACGGCCTTCGCGAGCCCGGCCCGCTTTCCCGGCGTCGAGCTCTCGCACGATTGGCCGGACGTCGCCCTGGATGCGCATTCCCTCGACGCACGCTCGGCCGTCGTCACCCTCAGTCACGATCCGAAGCTCGACGATCCCGCGCTCGACCGTGCGCTGCGATCCGACGCCTTCTACATCGGCGCCCTGGGAAGCCGCCGGACCCAGGCCAGCCGGCGCGATCGGCTCCGCTCCCTCGGCTTCGGGGCGGAAGCGATCGATCGGGTCCACGGTCCGGTCGGTCTGGACCTCGGCGCCCGAAGCCCGGCGGAGATCGCGCTCTCGATCGCGGCCGAGATGATCGGTCTTCTCCGGGGGCGCAGCCTCCGGTGAGGCGTGTCGCGGGTCTCGTTCTGGCCGCGGGCTCCTCGACCCGGATGGGCGCGGGTCGGAACAAGCTGCTGGAGGAGGTCCAGGGCGCTCCGTTGATTCACCGGCCCGTCGATGCACTGCTCTCGGCGGGGGTCGGCGAGGTCTTCGTCGTCCTCGGCCATGAAGAGGAGGCCGTGCGAGCCTGTCTCCGAAGCCACCCCGTTCGGCTCGTCCGCCATGCGCGCTGGGCCGAGGGGATGGCCGGATCCATCGCCTGCGGCATCCGGGCGATCGAGCGTCGGACGTCCGCGATCGAGGGCGTGCTCGTCACGCTCGGCGATCTGCCGGGGCTGCGCGCGCAGCACGTCCGGCCTCTGCTGGAGGCCTTCGATTCGGCGCCGCCCGGGGCGATCTGTCGGCCTTCGCATGGCGGTCGTCCCGGGCATCCGGTTCTCTTCGATCGCCGGTACTGGCGCGAGCTGGCGGGGCTCCGCGGAGACGAGGGCGCTCGCGACCTGCTGGGGCGTCACGCGGAGTCCGTCCAGGAGGTCGGGGTGACGAGCCCTGCGATCTTCGAGGACGTCGATACGGTCGCGTCACTCGAGGCCGCGCGGACCCGCCTACGGGGTGAGGACTGAGCGGCGCCGGGCTCTCAGGAGCGCCAGCCAGCCCGCGAGGACGAGGATCACGGTGGCGACCGTCATCGGGATCGAGCCGGCGGGTACGGCCGGGGCGCCGGACGCGTCGACCGAGCCGGTCGCTCCCGCGTAGTTCGTGGGGCTGTTGGCTCCGACGCCGTCCGTGCGGTCGAGCGAGTCGATTCCGTTCGTCGGCGCGCTCGTGAAGCTCCAGCTGTCGATCGTCCCGTAGCTGATCGTATCGGCGCTGGCCGCGAAGAAGGGAATGCTGCCCGGCGGGATCAGGACGTCGGGCGTGGGCGCTCCGGGCAAGGCCGCGAAGTCAGCCGTGGCGATCAGGAAATGACGGTTCGAGGTGGGCGCCGCGACCGCGCCGGCGCCCATGTTGAAGCTCTGGGTCGTGCTCGAGAGCGTCTGGTTGCCGACGCCGGTCTCGTTGGCCGTGCCGGCGTTCTCACGCAGCTCGATGAACTGGATCGTCCCGTCGGCGTTGCTGAAGACCTCGTTCACATCCCAGGTATGGGCGCCGGCCGATGCCTTCTCGGCCGAGCCGAGCCCCAGCAGGAGACCGAGCCCCAGGGCCACGATGGCGCAGGAGAGGGCTCTCGAAACGGCTCGCTCGAAGGACATTCTGTCGCACTCCTCGGGAAGGTTCGGTCATTCTATACGTCGGCCGCGGCGTTCTGTGGCATTTTTTCGTGTCCGGCTGCCGGGCACGGCTCCAGGAACTCTTCCTCCGGGGCAGAAGAGGACTCCCGAATCCAGATGGATCTCTCGACCCGTGCACGGGGGTGGCGAGGCAGGGACCCCGAGGCGGCATCGGCCCCGCAGCGGAGCGAACCCGAGGATGAAGGGGCGACGACACGGGATGGCTGAACGAGCCCGACGAAGGGGCGGAGCGAGCGGGTCATGAGTCGAGGGTTGCGTCCGGTCCGACCGGCACTCTCCCTGTTCTTCATCGGGATCCTGCTGACGACCGGGAGTGCGCTGCTCGGATGCGAGCGGGAGCAGCCCGCCTCGCCGGTCGGTGTCCCGTCCTCGCTTCCGTCGCGGGGAGGCATGGAGATCCGGCGGATCGTCTCGCTCGCACCCGCTGCCAGCCTCTTCGTCCGCGCCATCGGAGCAGAGGCGGATCTCGTGGGTCTCGATCCCGAGTCGCTGCGCTTGCTCGGTCGCGTCGATCTTCCTCCGGTCGGACTCGCCGATTCGATCGGGCTGGACCCGGATCTCGTCCTGACCCCCGCGATCCGGGTGGATGATTCGGCTGGGGTGGAGGCGCTTCGGGCCTCGGGCGCCTCGGTGATCGAGTTCGCGCCCCATGACCTCGACGACCTGCTCTCGCTCGTCCGCGACGTCGGACCGGGAATGGTCGGCCGTGCGGCCGCCGTTCGCTTCGAGCTGAGCGTGTCGCGTCCGCTGGCCGAGGTCGGCGGCGCCTCGTTCGGTGAGCTTCGTCCCCGCGTGGCTCCGATCGTCGGCATCGACCCGCTCGAGCTGGCGGGCGGTCACAGCTTCGAGACCGACCTGATCGAGATCGCTGGCGGGAGCAGCCTGACCCACGGCGGCGAGGACACTCGCATCCGGCCCGGACTCGACGACCCGCTTCTGCGGGAGCCCGATCTCTACGTCCACTTCGGCGCGGCCGAGCCCGGGCCGGCGGCCCGTCGGCGTCTGCGATCCGTCCTGCCGCGAGAGATTCCGCTAGTCTTCTTCCAGATCGACGTCGAACGTTTCTGGCTGGAGGCGCCGGCGGACGAGGCGCGTCGGCTGAGGAGGACGATCCTCTCCTCGGCCATCCCGGCGAGCGCGCTTCCGGAGAACGGGGAATCGCCATCGCGCATGTCGGCGGGGACTCCGCCGCCGGCCGGGTCGGGCTCCGGAGCCGTGGCATCGGGAGGAAGCAAGCCGTGAAACGGATCCGCGCCCTCCTGGCCTGGCTCGCTGCGCCCTCCCGTCGCTTCGTGCCGCTCTTCTTCGTGTATCTCTGGATCCTGACGACCCTGACCGGTCTCGTCTCGACCGAGAGGATGCAGTCGCTGCTGCGCGCGACGGCATGGATCGACTACCAGATCCTGCGCGTCTTCTCCGAAGAGGTCCGTCTGAGCGGCATCGTCGTCAGCCTCGACGGATTCGCGGTCCGGATCATCGCCGAATGCACCGGACTCTTCGAAGCCGTCATCCTGGTCGCTGCCGTCTTCGCCTATCAGGCGACCTGGAGGGAACGGATCTTCGGAGCGCTGGCCGGCACGACCCTCCTCTATCTGGTGAACGTGCTCCGGATCGCCTTCCTCGTTCTGGTGGGACGTCATCGACCCGATCTCTTCGATCTGGCTCACGTCTATTTCTGGCAGACGCTCCTGGTCTTCTTCATCGTCGTCCTCTGGCTCTCGTGGATTCATTATTTCGTACGGTCCGATGAAGCAAGTCCTGCTCTTCGCGCTTAGCTTCGTCGTGCTGACGATGTTGGGGACCTGGCTCTGGATGGCGGGCGGCGATCGTCTGTACGCGCAGGCCCTCCGGCCCGTCGCGCTGGAGATCTATGGACTGACGGGGGTCACGGGACGAGGAACGCTCGTACGGACCCGCTTCATCAATCTCGTTCCCTTCACCGCGCTGATGCTGGTCGCGCCGGGTCTCGCGATGCGCAAGCGGATCGTCGGGCTGCTGATCGGTTGGTGCCTGCTGGCACTCTCGCATGTCGCCCTGAACGGCTACGCGATGACCCTCGGCGCGCGCGGTCATCTTCCGAGATTCGCTGCGCAGGCGAGCGATGCGATGCCTTTCCTTCTCTGGCTCTTTCTGGCGCGCGACTCGGTCAGAGCGCTCCTTCGCCGAAGCGGCGGGTCCGGCGAGTCCGATGCGGACGCGGCCCGGTCGGAGGCTTGAGGGGGTCGATCGATCGCATCGAGCCGAGCCGCTCTCGGCCGCATGACGGCTTCGACCGCGTTGGTCGTCCGCGAGATCCAGGGCAGCGGGCGGGAACGCGATCTCCTTCGTCGAGATCGAGGTCGAGGCCCTGATGGCAGAGATCTCGCCGATGTTCGGGTAGGGATCGCTAGGAATCGCTCGGGAAGTCCATCCCGACCGTGACCGGCTCCCACTCGTCGAGCATCGAGTCGATCTCGCGAAGCTTCGCACGGTAGCTGTCGAGCACGATCCGCCCCATCAGGAGCTGGCGCGGCGGGTCCGGGGAGCGGACGAGGTCGACCACGGCGGCCGCGGCCTTCTTCGGATCGCCGGGCTGCCGGCCGTCCATCGCTGCGATCAGGTCGGCTCTCGCATGGACGGTCTCCGCGTAGTCGGCGATCGGCGATCGGGTCCGCTGCATCGAGCGTCCGGCCCAGTCCGTCCGGAAGGGCCCCGCCTCGAGGGCGGTCACCCGGATCCCGAAGGGCTCGACCTCCTCGGCGAGCGCCTCGGCGAGCGCCTCGACGGCGTATTTCGTCATGCTGTAGTAGCCGGTTCCCGGCTTCGACATGAGGCCGGCCTGGGAGGAGTTGAAGACGATCTGGCCGCTCCTGCGCTCGCGCATGTGAGGCAGCACGGCGCGGGTCATCGCGAGCGCACCCCAGAAATTCGTCTCGAACATCGCCCGGACGGCCGCTTCCTCGCCCTCCTCGATGGCCGCGAGATAGCCGTATGCCGCGTTGTTGATCAGCACGTCGAGTCGGCCGAGCTGCTCGAGCGTGAACGCGACGGCCTGCTCGACCTGCTCGGGAACGGTCACGTCGAGCTCGATCGCACGAGCGCGTTCGGGATGCCGGGCCACGAGGTCCTGGAGCGTCGCCGGATTCCGGGCGGTCACGACGACGGAGTAGCCGGCGGCGAGGGCCGCGAGCGCGAACTCCCGGCCCATGCCGGACGAGCAGCCCGTGATGAGCCAGACCTTGTCCTCTTCTCGATGGGATGTGTCTTGCAAGCTTCTCGTTTCCAGTCCGGGGCGTGGGGTTTCGGGAGGTCGTCTCGAAGGGCGGTGAGCCTCGGAGATCCTTCGAGGGAAGAGCCTTCAGTCTTCTCGAAGCCGCCAGGCATAGCTCGCGGCCCGCTCCTCGCATTGGCGCCGGCGCATCTCGGGCGTCACGAAGGCCGTCTCGGCAGGCAGGTGATCGCGAAGCCCGGCCAACGGGACGACCCGACTGGTCACCGAAGGCCCCCCCTCAGGACGATCCTTCGCGAACTCCGCCCAGCGCAGGGTCAGGGTGCCCTCGTGCAGTCCGCAGGGATCCAGCCAGTTGTGGACGCCAGGGTCGCGCACGGAGAGCACGTACGTGATCGTGCCGTCGGCGTTGGGCTGCGACTGGGCGCGATTCAGGCTGGCCGTCCGGTTCTGGATGTCGAGGGTCGTTCCCCAGGCGTTCGAGATCGGCGCGACGAAGTAGTCCGCGCCGCCGAGATCCACCGTCAGGACGAGCGCCTCGTCGTCCGAGGCCAGGCGGAAATGGCCGAGGACGTAGATCTGGCTGCGCAAGGCGCCGTCCGTGTCGCGATCGATCTTGAACTCGAAGTGGTTGACCGGGATGCCCTCGGGCTGCGCGTTCCACCGGTCGGTCTCGCGGGCCCACTTCCACATGTAACGAGCCGCGAGCTCGAGCTCCTCCTCGAGGCTCGGCGCGGGACGCCCGGGCGCTCCACCGAGGCGTTCGATGGAGAGCCGGTTGATCCGCTCGCGCTTCCAGTCCATCAAGACGTCGCGAATGTAGAACTCGTGGGCCTCCGGCGTGGATCGCACGTGATTGGGTCGGCCGTTCGCGGGATCCCGATCGACCGTGATCTCGAAGGCGCCATCGGCTCCGAGCTCGAGGCGGCGGCCGTCGAGGACGTCGACGGTCGCCATGTCGCGATCCCAGAGCGTGAAGTAGTTCTCGGTCATCCGGTGCCGCGGAGCCTGGCCCCGGATCACGTAGCGCTCGTCGCCATCGATCGGAATCACGCGGTAGACCGAGTCCGGATTGTCGAGCCCCCAGCGACTGCCCGGGATGCGCAGCTCACCGAGGCGATGCGGGAGTCGGGTGATCGTCACGACCTTGGGGCGAAGCGGGTCCTGATTCAGCGACCAGACGACGGCGGAGAACATGACCTCCTCGAAGGCCGGGTCGAGACAGGCGAGCATCTCGTCGCTGCGGGGGAGGGATTTCGTCCAGTAGTCGCGGATCTCCTCGCGGGTCTCGACGAGTCGGGGATGGCCGAAGAGCTCGAGCGCTCGTCTCTCGGTCTCGTGCTGCTCCGTCGTGGCGATGGGGTTCGACGGCGCATCGGGGTGTGAGGGCGTCATGCTGGGTGGGCTTCTCCGAGGCGTCGGGGGCCGGTCAGGGTCGGTTCGGGGCGCGGAAGCTCGGCTTCCGGGGCCGGTCCGAAAGTATGGCTGGCGATTCGCGTAAAGCAACCTAGAGTTGCGTTTGTGACGAGGCCAGACGAGCTTCCCTCGAGAGAACGGGCGGCACGAGGTGCGACCGGCCGTGCCATCGACCGTCCGAGAGAGCCGGACCGTCGCGTGCGGCCCGGCGGACGCAGCGCCCAGGTGCGCGAGGCGGTGGGACGCGCCACCCGCGAGCTGCTGGTGGAGGCCGGCTTCTCGGCGATCACCCTGCCCGCGGTCGCGCGGCGCGCAGGGGTCCACAAGACGACCGTCTATCGCTGGTGGTCCTCGCCTCTCGATCTTCTGCACGAGGCGATGGCCGACCTCGAGGCGCTGGCCCTCCCCGACGTGGATACCGGGAGCTGGGAGGGCGACATCGACGTCTTCATCCGGTCCCGCGTCCGCCTGATCGAGGATCCGACGGCTGCGGCGCTCCTGCGGGCGGTGATCGTGATGCGCGATCCCGATCCGATGCTGCAGGAATGGGTCGAGGAGGTCTGGACGCCCCGTCGCCAGCAGTGGCGATCGCCCATCGAGCGCGCGATCGATCGCGGCGAGCTCGCGGCATCGGCGCGCTCGGTCCCCCTGGTCGAGCTGGTCGCGGGGCCGCTCCTCCTGAGTCGGCTGGCGATCGGCCGCCGTCTCTCGGAGGCGGAGCTCGAAGCCCTCGCGGCCACGGTCGCGGCCGGGATCCGGAGCGTCCATGGGATCGACGCCTGAGCTCCAGTCCTCGTATACGCCCGTCGTCTCAGATCCCCGAGTACCCCCGAGCCGCTCGCAGGGCGCGCGATCGAGACATGGCCGTCGCTACGCGGACAGAACGCACCTCAGCGAGCGGCCCGTAGGCGCGATCGAATCCAGTAGAGCTCCCGGGGCAGGATGCTGGAATGGCGCGAAATTTGCTGCTCTCCGGTCGAGACCCGGCCCCGAAGAACACTTGGAGAGAGAGGCGAGAAGAATCCATGGCACATTACGTGACCGGCATCTTCGACGATCCCGAGACCGCGGAGCGAGCCGTCCAGACGCTCATCGACGGCCACTTCAATCCGGAAGAGATCAGCATCCTGGTGGCCGATCAGGAGGGGTTTCATCGCGAGAAGCCCAGATGGGATACCCGGATCGCCGAGGGCGCCGTCACGGGCGCCTCGCTGGGAGGGCTGCTCGGTGCCCTCGGGACGACTCTCGTCGCGACCGGCGTCGTGGCGCTGCCGGGCCCCGGCGCGGCGCTGCTCGGAACGGGTCCCGTGGTCGCGGCTCTGTCCGGAGCCCTCGGCGGGGGCGCTGTGGGCCTCGAGTTCGGGGCCCTGGCGGGGATGGGGTTCTGGGAGGACGAGGCCGAGATCCACGCGAGCGCCCTCGAGAGGGGGGGCATCCTCGTCGTCGTCCCAGCCGACCACGAGCATGTCGAAGACGCACGGCGCGCCTTCAGTGCCGCCGGGGCGAGCGCCGTTCGCGGCTGAGTCGGGGCGGTCGCCGAAGCGGAGCCTGCCGTATCGACGTCACCCTCTCCCAACGCGGCTCATGGGTCGGCCACGACGGCTACCCGCGGACTGGCCGCGCGGACTACCCGTGGATGACCTGTGGATTACCCGTGAAGGGTGGGCCCCGGACGCGGCCCGCGGATCAGCCGTCCCGGCCGAGCGCCCGTGTCCCGATCGTCGCGCCGCGTGACGACGCCGTTCATGAGCGTCGCGACATAGCCGGAGACCGGCTGGAGCAGCCGGGCTCCCCCGGCCGGCAGGTCCCGGAACGACTCCGGCCGACGGACGGCCAGCCGATCGCGGTCGATCACGTTCAGGTCCGCGCGCATGCCGACCTCGAGCGTGCCCCGATCGTGTAGTCCATAGAGCCGCGCGTTGCGACGCGTCTGCTTCTCGATCACCTGCTCGAGAGGGAGACCTTCTCCGCGCTTGCGACCGCCGCACCAGAAGGCGAGCTGCGTCGTCGGCATCGTGCCGTCGCAGATGAGATGGACATGCGCGCCCGCGTCGGCGAGCCCGGTCACGGTCTCGGGGTGGGCGATCATCTCGCGCACCGCATCCAGGTTGCCGTCCGGATAGTTCGTGCCCATGAGCGAGGCGAAGAGGCGACCCTCCCGCTCGGTGAGGTAGTCGTAGTAGACCTCCTCGATCGGTCGGCCTTCCCGGGCCGCTCGGGCGCCCAGGGTGAGCTCCGGCCCGGGCTCGTAGTCGTAGTCGTCGGGCATCATGTAGAGTCCCGCCGCCGCGAGCAGGAAGGACTGGGAGAGCGCCGCCATCGAGCCCGCCTGGTCGGGGACGACGTCGGCGTCGGCCAGCACGCGGCGCTTCATCTCGGGGTCGCGCATGCGGGCAGCGCGCTCGGCGAGCGGCAGCGCCGCGAGCTCCTCGAGGTAGGTCTTCCTGTGCATGAATCCGTGGTAGCCCGAGAGGCCCGTCAGCAGCCCGATCGGTCGGGAAGCCACCTGGGGACGCAGGGTCGCGCCCCGGGCGTTCTGCTCGGTGGCGAATCGGAGCACGTCGCGCCAATCCTCGGGATGATCGGGCGTCTGGACCGTCGTGAAGGTGACGGGGAGGCCGCTCGCCCGGGAGAGGTCCGCGAGCAACGCCATCTCCTGCTCCGCCGTGAAGCGCTCCCCGCCGAGGAACTTCATGTCCCCGATCGAGGACGAGGAGACCGCCTCGAGAACGACGCCTCCCCCGGCCGCCAGGCCGCATGCGATCGCCTTCAGCTCCTCGGCGCTCGCGTAGGTCCCGGGGATCGCTTCTCCTCCGATCGACCGGTGGAAGATCGTCCGCGAGGTGGAGAAGCCGAGCGCGCCCGCCCGGGCCGCGGCCTCGGCGAGGCGCGTCATCTCGGCGACGTCCTCGGGCGTGGCCTCCTCGTGGCGCACGGCCCGATCCCGCATGACCTGCAGCCGAAGCGCGCTATGCGGCAGCTGGGTTCCGAAGTCCATCGAGTAGGGACGTCCGTCGATGTAGTCGAGATACTCGCCGAAGCTCTCCCATGCGCCCCAGGGCACGCCCTCGGCCAGCGCCGTGCCCGGGATGTCCTCGACGCCTTCCATCACCTCGATCAGGGCCTTCTCTTCGCCCTTGGGACAGGGGGCGAAGCCGACTCCGCAGTTGCCCATGACGAAGGTCGTCACTCCGTTGCTGAAGGACGGATCCAGTGCGTCGTCCCAGGCGACCTGACCGTCGAAATGCGTATGCACGTCGACCCAGCCCGGGGCGACCAGCGCTCCGTCGGCGTCGATCGTCTCGGCGCCCGGGGCGTCGATCCGACCGCCGACCGCCACGATTCGGCCCTGGGCAATGGCGAGGTCACCCTGGAAGGCGGGGGCGCCGGTTCCGTCGACGAGGGTGCCCCCTCGCACGACGAGCTCGATGGACTCGGAGGATCTGTGGTTCGTCATCCTCGAAGGATACCGCGAGATCGCAGGCTGTCGCAGCGGCCCGCGAGCGTCTCGGCGGGGCCCCGCCCGGGCCGACCGGGTCTCTGAATCGGGCCTCCCGATGGGGTATGGTGGCCCCTGCACTCGCGCCCACGGCCGCTCGCGGCGATCGCATGCCGGTCGCGCTCGGGGTCCGGGGCAGCCTGTCGACCCGAGATCGATGTCCTCCGGCGGAAGCCGGAGAGGGACGTAGAGGGAATCGCCACATGCCGAGCTCGATCGAACGAGAAGCCCTGGAGACCTACGAGCGCTTCGTCGCCCTGCGCGACGAGATCGATGCGGGAGGACGACCGTGGTCCGATCTCGCGGACTTCTTCACCGAGGATGGCGTCTACATCGACCCCGCCTGGGGACGGATCGAGGGACGGGAGAACATCCGTGAGTTCTTCGAGAAGTCCATGGCGGGTCTGACGGGGCATGGGTGGTCGACGCCCGAGAACTGGACGATGGTCGAAGGTCCCCGTCTGGTCAGCCAGTGGGACCAGGTGCTCGGCCACAAGGAGGACGGCACGCCCTGGCTCGTGGCCGGTCTCTCGATCCTCTACTACGTGGGCGAAGGTCGCTTCTGCTACAGCCACGACATGCTGAACATGACGCATATCGGGGAGACGATGCGCGCGATGGAGTGGCGCCCGCCGGCGGAGTTCAACATGCCCCCGAGACGGCCGAACCGGGACATCTCGCTGCCGCCCGCCTGGTCCCACCTCGAGAAGAGCCGATCGGCCTGAGGATTCGTGATGAACGGGAAGCCCGAGAGTCATGAAGAGGCCTTCGCGATGCTCACGGGGCCGGGAGCGCCCTTCGAGCTCGTGACGGAGACCGTCGGCGGTCTGGAGATGCCCGTCTTCAAGAACCGCTTCCGTTCGCTGCGGGAGCTGCTCGCCCGGTCCATGGAGTTCGGCGACGCCGAGATGGCCGTCTGGGACACGGGCACGCGTTGGACCTTCGAGGAGCACGGCCGGCTGGTGGCCTCGGTGGCCGCGGGTCTGCGCGACAAACATGGCGTCGGTCCCGGCAGTCGGGTCGCCATCCTCGCGTCCAACTGTCCCGAGTGGATCCTGACGGCCTGGGCCACGCTCAGTCTCGGCGGCGTCGTGGTCGCGATGAACGGCTGGTGGCAGGGCGAGGAGATCCGATACGGGCTCGACCTGAGCGAGCCCGAGCTGCTCGTGGCGGACCGCAAACGACTCGAACGCATCGGGGGAGACGGGGCGGGGCTGCCCACGGTTCGGGTCGAGGAGGATTTCGAAGCGCTCCTCGGGCACGATCGCGAGGCGTCGCTCCCGGATGCACCGATCGACGAAGACGACCTGGCGGCCATCATGTTCACGAGCGGGACGACCGGCCGGCCCAAGGGCGCGATGATCTCGCATCGCAACCTGATCGCATTCATCCAGATGAATTTCTGCAACGGCGCGATCGCCTCCGTCCTCCGGCCTCGCGAGGAGAGCCCGCCTCCGCAGGTCTCGATCCTCTCGAGCCCCCTCTTTCACGTGTCCGGCTTCCAGGCCGGAGCGCTGCTGGGGCCGGCGACCGGCGCGAAGTCGGTCTGGACGACGGGACGTTTCGATCCGGCCAAGATCCTCCGCCTCACGCTCGAAGAGGGCGTCACGCGCTGGGGCGGGATCACGACCCAGCTCTGGCGCCTGATCGAGCATCCGGACTTCGAGCCGGAGCGCTTCCGCCAGGTCCGGTCGACCGGAGGCGGGGGCTCGGCCTTCTCGCCCGAGCTGCAGCGCGTGCTCCGAGAGAAGCTCCCCCAGGCGATCGCGGACTTCAACGTCGGATACGGACTGACGGAGTGCTCGGGGCTCTGCTCCCTGGCGACGGGCGATCAGCTTCAGGCTCATCCCGATACCGTCGGTCGGGTCGTGCCGGGCAACGAGGTGGCGATCTTCGACGACGAGGGCAACCGACTGCCCGACGGCGTCGAGGGCAACATCTGCGTGCGCGGCCCGAACGTGATGCTCGGCTACTGGCGCAACCCCGAGGCGACCGAAGAGACCTTCTTCGCCGACGGCTGGCTGCGCACGGGCGACATCGGTCGGATGCAGGACGACCTTCTCTTTCTCGCGTCGCGCAAGCGCGACCTCATCATCCGAGGCGGCGAGAACATCTATCCCCTCGAGATCGAGAACCGCATCGACGAGCATCCCGAGGTCGAGGAGGTCGCCGTCGTCGGTGTCGAGCATCGAACGCTCGGTCAGGAGGTGAAGGCCGTGGTGGTCCCGCGCCCCGGGGCCTCGCCGGAGCCACAGCAGATCCGGGACTTCGTCGCCGAGACCCTGGCCTACTACAAGGTGCCGACCCACGTGGAGATCCGACGCGAGCCGCTCCCGCGCAACGCGACGGGCAAGGTCCTCAAGCCGGTGCTTCTCGGCGACGCGGAGAACACCTTCAGCGAGGATTGAGCTCAGCGAGGATTGAGCTCAGCGACGACCGAGCTCAGCGAGAATCGATGCCCATCGTCAGGCCATCGGCCCCGTATGGATCCGCAGCTCCTTGATTCCCGCGATGAAGTTGGACCGCAGGCGTCGCGGCGCCGAGACGAGGGTCATCTCGGGGAAGCGCGCGAGAAGCTCCTCGAAGACGACCCGGAGCTCGAGCTCGGCCAGCCGGGCGCCCAGGCAGAAATGCTGCCCCATGCCGAAGCCGAGATGGGGCGTGCCGCGCCGCTCCACGTCGAAGACCTCCGCGTCCGGCCAGACCGTCTCGTCGCGATTCGCGGAGGCGTACCAGAGGACGACGCGATCGCCCCGACGGATCTTCCGGCCCCGAAGCTCGGTGTCACGGGTGGCGGTGCGCCGCATGTGCATCACGGGGGTCACCCAGCGCACGAGCTCCTTGACGGCAAGGGCGATCTTCGAAGGGTCGCGCACGAGCTTGCGGTACGCGTCGGGGTTCTCGAGCAGGGAGAGTACGCCGCCGGAGATGGCGTTGCGCGTCGTCTCGTTGCCGGCGACGACCAGCAGGCCGAAATTGCTCGCGAAGTCGCCGAGCTCGAAGGGACGGCCTCCGACCTCGGCGTGCGCCATCATGCCGACGATGTCCTCGCGGGATCCGGAACGTCGACGCTCTTCGAAGAGGCCGATCCCGTACTGTGTCATCTCGATGGCGCTCTTCACGAACTCTTCCCGGGTGGGGCAGAGCTCGGGGTCGTCGGCGCCGATGAAGACGTTGCTCCAATGGAAGATCTGCTTCCAGTCGTCCTCGGGAGTGCCGAAGAGGGCGGCGAGGACACGAATGGGGAGCTCTGCCGAGAGCGCCTCCACGAGATCGATCTCGCTGTCGGGCTCGAGGCGGTCGAGCAGCGTGGCCGTCCGCTCCCGGATGCCCGGCTCGAGGCTCCGGAGCCGCTTCGGAGAGAAGGCGGCCTTCAGGGCGTTGCGATACTGGACGTGGTCCGGGGGGTCGAGCTGGATCAGGTTGGGGCCCGAAGAGTCGGCGGTCTCCTCCACGATCACCCGCTCGAGATTGATCCCTTCGCTGGAGCTGAAGGTCGCGGGGTCCTTCGAGACCGCCACGATGTCGTCGTAGCGGAGCACGCTCCAGAACCCCTTGTCCGCGGTCTCTGCGTTCCAATAGACGGGCTCGCGGCGTCGGAGATCGGAGAAGATCGCGTGAGGCGTTCCGTCCCGGTAGAGATCGGGGTCTGCGAGATCGGGTCTCTCGGGCTCCAGCGGGGCGGCTGTGGACATTCCGGGGCTCCTTCAGGGACTGGGGTCGCGCGAGCAGGCTAGCGTTCTGCTCGGGGCGGAGCGAGCGTCGCGAGCGGCTTCGATCTCGACCTCCGATCGGGAGGCGCGCGTCGGACACGCGCTTCGAAAGAGTCCCAGGGCATCGATCGGAGAGGCTATGATGGAGGCCTTCCGGGCGGCATTCGGGGAGGCGAGGATCATGGCGACGGCAATCGAACAGACGCAGCTCGACGTGGCGAGGCTCTCGGGCTCGCTCGGCGCCGAGGTCCGAGGCCTCTCCCTGGCCGCGGCCGGCTCCGACGAGGCGGAGCAGATCCGATCGCTGCTTCGCGAGCATCTCGTGCTCTTCTTTCCCGATCAGCACCTGACGCCCGACGAGCATATCCGCTTCGGTCGCCTCTTCGGCGAGCTCGAGGCCCATCCCAATCTCGCTCTCGACGCCGAACGTCCGGAGTTCTTCGAGCTTCGGGCGACCGGCGGCTCGGGGGCGATCGCGGACGAGTGGCATAGCGACCTGACCTGTCAGGCGAGCCCCTCCGTCTGCGCGATCCTGCAGATGAAGAAATGCCCTGCGGTCGGGGGCGATACGCTCTGGGCGAACATGTACAAGGCCTACGACGAGCTCTCTCCCCCGATGCAGGCCTTCTGCGAGGGCCTCACGGCTCTGCACGACGCGAGCCCGCACGGTCGGCCCGAGACGAAGGCGATCCATCCCGTCGTCCGGATCCATCCCGAGACCGGCCGCAAGTCGCTCTTCGTGAACGAGCATTTCACGCGTCGCATCGTCGAGCTGAGTCAGGAGGAGAGCGACGTCCTCCTGCGCCATCTGACGCGCTGGGCCGCGAGCACGCGGTTCACGGTCCGCTACCACTGGAGCGAGGGCACGATCGCGATGTGGGACAACCGCTGTACCCAGCATCATGTCCTGAACGACTTCGAGGGCGAGCGCGCGATCCAGCGCGTGACCGTCATGGGCGATCGGCCCGAGCCGGCGAAGCCTTCTCCGTGGCAGCCCTATCGCTCGGCCTACAGCGCCGCGAGCTGGCGCGACCAGCCGCTCTGGAAGTTCCTGCGAGAGCGGGAAGAGTCCGCCTAGCGCGGAGCGGCCCTGGCACGTCGCCTGCAATCCATCCCGACATGTCCGGAGGAGGGCCGGAGGAGGGCCGGATGAGGGCCCGATGACGGCCTGATGAAGGTCCGAAGGCGTCCCGGGAGGCGTACCGAATCGGATCGCAGCCTCCCGGTCGCGCACATCGTGCCGGCCGCCACCGGGGGACGACGGACGTCTCGGGGAGGCGGAGGGCCTCCCTTATTCTACAAAACCGCTTCGCGCGAGCGCTCCGCGAGCCGGAGCCCGTCGCGCGTCCCGAGGACCCGGGCGGAGGTCTCGAGGTCCCGAGGAGAGGTCATGCTGCTGCCCAAGCGATCCCGCCGCTTCGGATTCCGCTCTCGCCCGCACGCCGTCGTCGGCTGGCTCGCCGTGGGGCTCTTCTCGGCCGGAGGGAGCCTGGCGAACGCGCCAGTCGAGGGGGCCACCGGAAGGAGTGCAGACACGAGCGGGCGGTGGACCGACGGGCTGAGCGCCCGGGGCATCCGCCGCGAGCCCTTCGTCGCCGTCGAGGCGCTGCCGCCGGCGTCGTCTCCGCTCCGGGCCCCGCATGCCCCCCTGAGCCGACTCGACGAGGAGATCGGAACGCCGGGAGCTCTCGACGGCGGCGTGCTGCTGCGAGACCACGAGCGCGGGGGCGGATCGGGAGACGTCGAGAGCTATGCGGGCTACGACGCCAGCTACCTCTTCGGGCTCACCCGCTCGGTGGCGCGGTCGACGATCGCGGTCCCCGGCAAGCTGCCGCTCTTCGTCCTGACGATTCCCCTCGATCTCGCCCTGCTCCCCTTTGCCGCCATCGGTGGCTTCTTCTCCTGAGCGCGTCCGAGGGGCGGAAGGGGCTGGTCTACTGCGCTCCCGGGCTCCGCCGGGACGACCCCGCTCGCGGCTGCCGAGGCGCTCGCTGCCACGCCCCCGTCGCGGAGCGCGAGGTGGGGGCAGGCGGCGTCAACGGAGCTCGGCCACGCTCACGACCGCGAACCCGCCCTCGGAGATCGTGATCGGGACGCGGTGGACCGGCTCCTCGATGCCCTCGATCTCGACCTCGATCTCGTGCTCACCGGCGGGCACGTGCTGGCGAGCGATCAGAACCTCGCCGGGCAGGAAGCTCCAGGATCGGGTGTCGGGCTGGTCCAGGGCGACGAGGCTGCCCTCGAGCAGCAGTGCCGCCAGCAGCCCGAGCAAGCCGGATCCCGACGCCCTGCGGATCCCGAGGCGCGCGCCCTCGGCCGCGGCCGCCCGGGCGATCAGCCGAGACAGCGCAGCGCCGAGGATGCGGGGCTTCCACTGCTCGTACTCGCTCCGGATCGCGCTCGCATAGCGAGCGGCGGGCTCCGTCTCCATGGCGCGGCCGTCGATGCGGACACGCGCTGCGCGGGCGATGCGCGTCGACGACACGAGCTCGGGATAGACGACCACCTTCAGCGCGCTTCGTTCCAGCAGCCTCGGGTTGCCCGTGACGTAGGCGCCCGCCAGGCCGATGGCGGCGCCCACCGGGATGCGCTCGGGCACCTTGTGGGGGACGCGGCCGAGGCTGACGACGACGAGCAGATCCGCCGAGTCCTCGGGCGGCGGCGACGGAGCCGAGGAGAGGGCGTGCTCCAGATGCCGGCCGCGATAGGCGGAGCGTCGCGCGAGGCGAGAGAGGGACGGACCGATCGAGTCGAAGCGTCGGGAGCCGAGGGCCTCGTCATAGTAGCGAAGCGCGGCATTGCTCTCGCCGAGCTGCTCGAAGACGAATCCCGCGAGATAGGCGCCGAGCGGCGACGGCGGGACGGATGCATCGTCCTGCGAGAGCGCCCGTCTCGCCACCGTGAATCGCCGAGCCTCGACGCGGGCGCCGGAGAGATCTCCCTGCTCGAGGAAGCTCAGCATCCCGAGCGTGTTCAGGGCGAGCTGCTCCGTCGGGAAGAGACGGTAGATGCGGGCGCTCTCGCTGTAGAGATAGCTCGCGAGGGTGCCGACGGGATCCCGGGTCAGATCGAGGACCTCGAGGCGTCGATCGGCCTGGATCCAGTCGCGGGCGCTCGCTTCGGGATCGCCCGACATCTGCAGCAGGCTCCCCCGCTCCAGCAATCCCAGCGCCGTGGACGATCCGAACTCCTCGGGCAGCTCGTCGCGGGACTCGACCCCGAGCACGGCATTCAGCTCGTCGAGGGCCTCCTGCGGTCGACCCCGGTCCACCGCCTCGCGAGCTCGAGCGAGTCGCTCGCTGTAGGTCGCACAGCCGGGTAGGCCGGTGAGGAGGGCCCCGAGGAGCAGCAGACCTCCGAGCCAGCCCTGCCTTCGTCGTCCACTCCGGAGTGAGGCGGTCTTGCGGGTGATGGCGAGTCGCGTCAACCCTTGAGCGCCTTGCTGCGCGTCGACTCGTGCTGGAAGGTCACGAGGCCGGTCTCGATCTCGATGACCTGAATGAAGAGCGTGTACTGCACGCGTCGGGTGTTGCCGAGGCGCTCGTCGACCGACGTGAGCTTCCCGGTGACGAAGTACTCGGCCCCGAGCTGACGGCCCAGGCTGCGGGCGCGCGAGGGATCGAACATGGCCCCCTGCTGGACGCCGATCTCCTCGGCGAGCTCCCGCTGACGGCTTCGCGCGACGACGAGGACGTCTCCCGATTGGACGAGCGAGGTCTCGAGAGAGGAGAGCAGGCTGAGCAGCTGGTCGCCGACGTGCTGGGTGGTGCGGTTCTCGATCGGCCAGATGGCGAAGACCGGCGGGCTCGGGGCCTGCTCCACGTCCCGCTGCCAGAAGGAGGAGGCGAGCAGGGCCTCCGTCGTCCGCTTCGCGAGCCAACGGACGTCCTCGCGATCGAGGGTCGTGCTGAGGGCCGGCTCGTCCAGCTCCGGATTCTCGGTCCCGGCGCCGCCACGCAGGGCGCGGGGAGCGCAGCCGATCGCGAGCAGCAGCAATCCGACCAGGATCCAGACCGTCGGGGTGGGCCCGTCCGCGAGACGGCCTCCCCGCGCGCCGCTCCGTCCGAAGATCTGCGCATCCGTCCGGGATTCCGCTCTCGCGATCGCCATGGCCGTCTCCTTCCGAAAGGCCCGCCTCGGAGGCGGGTTGCTGCTCAGCCCGTTCAGGCAGAGGCTTCGCAAGCTCCGTGCCTCTCATGCCCCGCCTCTCGCCTCTCGCCTCTCCTCGAAGAGGCTCGACGGCAGCCTGGTGGGAGCTCTGCATCGGGCGCGGCTCGCGTCCGGCGACTCGAGATCCGAATCGGGACTCAGCCGGCCTCGCTCCTCGGGTCGGAGGCCG
>CAYXLY010000021.1:0-394 GCA_964466005.1 uncultured Spirochaetaceae bacterium
CTCCGACCTTTGCGATGGCTCCACCGAGGAGCTGCGGATCGACCTCGATCTGGAGGCGGACCTCTCGACCCATCCGCTCCGAGAGCGCCCGCCGCAGACGATCCTTCCGGCGTTCGTCCAACGGGCTGGCCGCGACGACCTCGGCGATGACGAGTCCCTCGGCGGCATCCGCGAGCTCGACGTAGGAGGCCACGATGCCGTCGAAGTCGATCAGCCGTCTCTGGTCGACGAGATAGGCCATGAAGTTCTGCACCAGCGGACTGACGCCGACCCGGCTGGCCAGCGCGCGGAGTGCCGCCTTGCGCTCGGTGGCGGGGTGGAGCGGCGTGAGCAGCGCGTCTCGCAGCTCGCGACTGCTCTCGAAGAGCGCGTGCAGGCTCTCGAGCTCGTCTCG
>CAYXLY010000021.1:404-19315 GCA_964466005.1 uncultured Spirochaetaceae bacterium
CGAGACCGAAGAGGGCCTTCGCATAACGATACGCCGCCGTGCCCGCCCTCATCGCTCGACTCCCTCTGCGCGTCCGGCGCCTGCGGCAGGCTCGACGCGAGTGATGAATTCGTCCAGGAGGCGCTCGCGATCCGAGTCGTTCACCTGCTCGGAGAGCTTGCGGGCCGCGATCTCCACGGCGAGATCCGCGGCCTCCTCGCGCAGCTCCGCCTTGGCTCGGCGGAGCTCCTGATCGACGGAGGCCTGGGCATCGCGCCGGATGCGATCCGCGCTCGCTCGGGCATCGGCCAGGATGCGTTCGGCCTCGTCTTCCGCGCGGCGACTCGCCTGCTCGCGGATGCCCTCGATCTCGGAGGAGAGGTCGACGAGGCGTCGCTGGAGCTCGGAGTTGCGCTGCTCGGCCTGGGACAGGAGATCCGCGGCCTGGCCGAGCTCGCTCTGGATTCCATCGCGTCGGGCGGCGAAATACTCCTGGATCGGGCGCCGTCCGAAGTAGACGAGCACGGCGAGCAGGATCAGCAGGTTGATGCCCTGATAGATCGTCTCTCGCAGCGCGGCGCCCGGATCGTCGGCGCCGCCGGCGGCCCCCGCGACCGCCGGGAGAAGCAGGACGAGGAGAGCGGGGAGAGCGGCGAGGCGTGGCGTCGAGAGAAGGGGAGGCGTGGCGGGTCGGGACTGCCCGGCCGCTCCTCTCACGCGAGTCACGCGAGCGCGATCAGGGGTAGGGTTCGGGGTGTGGTCCTGGGTGCAGAGAGGCCACTGCTCGGCCGACGCCGCGCAGCGGTCCTCGATTCGGTCTCCAGGGATTCGGGCACTCGGGTCGCTCACGAGATCGTCCGTCCCAGAACCTGCTCCGCTGCGGACTGGGCAAGCTCTTCGGCCTGGGCGCGAAGACTCACGCGGGCACTCTCGAGGGATTGATCGAGCTCCGCGCGGGCGCGCTGGAGCTCGGCCTCCGTCTCCTGGCGGGTAGCCGCGGTGACCTCGGACTGCTCCTGGCGGGCACGCTCGAGCGCCGCCTGTCGCCGGGCCTCCGACTCGATCCGGGCTTCGCGAATCGAGCTCTCGTATCGCTCGAGCACGCTGTCGGCCTCGCGCTGCAGCTGGGCCGAACGCGTCCGGGCGCCTTCGATCCGCTCCGCCCGGGCGTCGAGGGCAGCGAAGACCGGCTTGAAGAGCAGGGCGTTCAGGGGAAAGACGAGCAGTGCGAAGCCCACCAGCATGATCAGGAGCAGCTGCGGATCCGGGATCAGGACGAGCTCGTCGGCGGCCAGCGCGGGACCGGCCAGAGTGATCGACCCGAAGGCGACGATCCCGAGGCCGACGACGCGCTCGCGCAGTCGGGTGAGGGGGCGTGGGGCTGACACGAGCATTCGATTTCGCACGAGGTGATTGCTCCGGGGTGATCCGTGGCGGGGCCACCCGACGTTTTCTTCAGCAGATCGGATCGAGGTCGAGTCTACACAGAGGGCGGTCGCTGCGTCGGCTTCCTGTCGATTCGAGCATTCTCACTCAGCCTGTCCTCGGTCTGACCTCGACTCGTTTCAGTCAGACTCTCTGGCCTGCCTCGGACGCCACCCGGAGTTCATTCGGATGCGCCGCGCTGCAAGATCCGACGCTCGGGGCGCATCGCGGCGGTGGATTCGAAGATCGTCCGCGCTCTCGGGCTCGTCTGTCTCGCCCCTGCGTCCTCGCCCTTGCGTCTCTCGCCTCTCGAAGGTCTCTCGAACGACTCTCGAGCGCGTCTCGGGTCTCGGTCTTCGATCGCTCCAGCCGAGGCCGCGCAGCGGGACGCCGCCCGGACCGCGTCTCGAGGGCAGTGCACGGCACCGGGCTCCGGCGCGTCGCGATGGATGGTGATCCGATCCGATTCCCGGGCCGATCCCGCCCCGAAGCGGGCCGACGCGAGCGGCGCCAAGTTTTGCACCGCAGCCGCCTCAATTCAACCGTTCGATCGGCCCGAATGAGGCGCCGTGAGGGACGGACCCGGCTCCGGCAAGGGCTCCGGCCCGGGCTCGGAAGCGATCCCCCCGACCCGCGCACGACCATTCCAGACGGCGCCCTCGCAGAGCTCCAGGGAGGGCGTCTCGACGTCCCCATCGACCTGCGCGCCCGGACCCAGCGCGAGTCGACTCCGGGCGACGATCGGGCCGCGAATCTGGCCCTCGATCTCGACTTCGTCGCACTCGAGCGCACCCTCGATCAGTGCGTCGGGCCCGATCCGGAGGGTTCCACCTCCGCGAACGGAGCCATGGACCTGCCCGTCGATGCGGGAGTCGCCGAGGAGAGCGACCTCTCCCTCGAAGCGACCGCCGGCGGGAACGAGCGCCATCGTCTCGGGCGCAACCATTCGTGGCATGCCAGCCGACGCGCTCGAGCGGGCTCCGGCCGCGGTCGGGCCGCCGGATCGGCGCTCTGCGCTGCCGGGCTCGATGTCGGCGGGACCCGGACCGGGACCGGATCGATGCGAAGAGTCCATCCGGGGCGTCATGCGTCCTCCCCGAGCAGCAGGCCCCCGAGTCGTTCCAGATCCTCGAGATCGAAGTACTTGATCTCCAGGCGTCCGGCGCCTCCGGCTCCGGGATGAAGGGCGACCTTGGTCTGCAAGCGGCGCTCGATCCTGTCGACGAAGGCGCGGGTGTCGGGATCGAGCTCGCGCGGCGCGCTGGACGGGCGGCGCGGCCGTTGTGATCCGCCGGAAAGCTCCCGGGCAGCCTCCTCGGTGGCTCTCACGGAGAGCGACCGCTCGTGGATGCGTTGGCGGAGCGTCTCCCGCGCATCCGGGTCGCTCACCTGGAGCAGCGCCTTCGCGTGGCCCATGCTGAGCCGGCCGGCCTCCACGTCGGTCTGGATCGTCCGACTGAGGTCGAGCAGACGGATGTGGTTCGCGATGGAGGATCGGTCCATCGAGACCTTACGACCGATCTCGTCCTGGGTGTATCCCGCTGCGGAGAGGGCGTGATAGGCCTGGGCGAGCTCGATGGGATTCAGGTCCGCGCGCTGGACGTTCTCGACGATCGCCAGCGCGAGGCGGTCGTCGGGCTCGATGTCGGCCACCACGGCGGGAATCGTCGGGCGTCCCGCCAGCTGGCTGGCCCGGAAGCGGCGCTCGCCCATGATCAGCTCGAAGCGATCCCCCGCCTGCCGCACGACGATGGGCTGCAGGACCCCATGCAGCTCGATCGAACGAGCGAGCTGCTGGAGCTGCTCTGCGTCGAACTCCCGCCTCGGCTGGTCCGGGTTGGGATCGATCCGATCGATTTCGAGCTCCTGAGGGCCTGTCGAGGCCGCCGAGGACGCAAGATGACCCTTATGTGTGTCAACACTTTCGGGTGTCGATCCCCGTCGTTGAGAGCGCTCGGGCGCCGTCGGGGCGGCGCTCTTCTCCGAAGAGGGGTTGGTGATGAGGGCGCCGAGCCCCCTGCCCAATGCGCTACGCCTTTGACTCATCTGGCTCTCCGATCTCGGTGGGGTGGGAGGACGAGGGCACTCGCCCTGACGGCGCGGGCGTGGACGGAACGGCTGCCGGCAGGCCAGCCAGCTGAGCCAGGAGCTCGTCCGCCAGCTTCGTGTACGCGACCGCGCCCTTCGAGTGGATGTCGTAGAGAAGAATGGGCTGACCATGGCTGGGCGCCTCGGAGAGGCGCACGTTCCTTGGAATCCGGGTCCGATAGACCTTTTCGCCGAAATGACCCCGCACCTCGGCCTCGACCTGCCGCGCGAGGTTGTTCCGCTGGTCGACCATCGTCAGGATGATGCCCTGGATCGTCAGTCGGGGATTGATCTGAGCCCGGACCAGATCGATCGTCTCCGTCAGGCTGGCGAGTCCCTCTAGAGCGTAGTACTCGCATTGCAACGGGATCAGGACGGCATCCGAGGCGGTGAGCGCGTTCAGGGTGAGCAGGCCCAGAGACGGTGGACAATCGATCAGAACGAGGTCGTAGGCATCGCCGAGGGTCTCGATGCTTCGCGCCAGACAGCGCTCTCGACCTTCCTTGGATACCAGCTCGATCTCTGCACCCACCAGATCACGGCCCGATGGGACGACGTGAAGCGTCTCCAGCTCGGTCGCGACGGCGCACTCGGTCAGGGGGACATCGTCGATCAGGGCATCGTAGATCTGTGTCTCGGCACGCGAGATCCCGTAAGCGCTGCTCGCGTTGGCCTGGGGATCCAGGTCGATCAGCAGGGTCTGGCGCTCTGCTGCGGCCAGACAGGCCGAGAGGTTCACGGCAGTCGTGGTCTTGCCCACACCACCCTTCTGATTGACGACGGCGAGGACATAGGGTCTCGAGCCCATTGGATTTCTACGTCTCGATGATCTCGGGGCTCGCTGAGCTCACGCTCGAATCTCGACGCGCAGCCGGGTCGTCCCCTTCGCTCCGGGACGCCGGGAACACGCGCGGGGAGCTTCGCGTGAGCGCTGGCCCGTGCCCAGGGCAATCCGTGGCAAGGTGGTACCACACCAATCGCTGATTGCGAGTGGGGCCCGCCGGGTCTCCATCCGGATCAGATGGATATCCGGCGCGCGATCCAGAGCTTTCTTCGGATTCCCGCTCCGGGAACGGGGTAGCTCCGCTCGGCGAGGGGCCCGATGCCCGGCGGCGGTGCGGGAGCGTCGGCCGCCTCGGAGGCGGGGAGGGCCAGGATTCCGTGCCGGAGGGCCCAGGGAAGCATCAGCTCGAGGGCACGGGCCGGTTGCGTCATCGCCTGGGCGATCACGATATCCGCAGAGATCGCGTCCACCCGATCCGACCGCCCGAGGATCGAGGAGACGTTCTCGAGACCGAGATCGCGGCGCGCGGCGCGCTGGAAATGGCTTCGCTTGCGGCGCGCCTCGACCAGGCGAACGGCGAGATGGGGATGAAGAATGGCCAGAGGCAGACCCGGAAAGCCGGCGCCACTCCCCAGATCCGCGATTGACTGGGCATCCATCAGCTCAGGCAGAACAGAAGACAGAGCGGCTGCATCGAGAACGAGTCGCGTGGCCATGGAGACCGGATCGCGATGTCCTGTGAGATTGATCCGGGGTGCCCACTGGGAGAGGAGCACGACGAGGCGGGTTAGCTGCGCGATTTGCGCCGGCGTCGTGCCGATCTCGAGCTCTTCGAGTCCGCTCGAGAGGAGAGACGAGATGGCGATCTCGGTCTGTGTCGACGGATCGCCATCTCTCATCGATTGATGTTCCCCGTGGAACGAAGCGTCATGGGAGCGGATCCCCTTGACCCCGATTCCGATCTCGGCCGTCTCATGTCCTCAAACGTTCCCCGTGGAACACGAGGGGGCGACTGGGGCGGCGGCGAGCCGAGGAAGACCGAGCCCCCGGCCTCAGGAGCGAGACGACTCCTCCACCGCCTCATCGTACTCGGGAGCGCCCTCGGGCACCACGAGCACCTGTCGATACCGCCCCTCACCGATGCTCATGGTTGCGACGTCGTCCTCGTCTCGAATGGCCAGGTGGATGGCGCGTCGATCCCGGGAGTTCATCGGATCCAGGGCAATCGACCGCCCGGTCTCACGCGCTCGCTTGACCGCTCGATCTGCCAGTCGCGACAAGGTCTGCTCTCGCTCGTCCCCGCCCCCTTCGACGTCGACGACGATTCGAGGCGCATCCTCGCTCTGACGCATCGAGACCTGGTTGGCCACCAGCTGCAAGGCGTCCGTGGCCCGACCGTCTCCGCCCTGGAGGGCCTCGGCTGCGGGACCGGTGAGCTGGAAGATCAGGAAGTCTCCCTCCGACGACTCGGAGATCTCGAAGGATCCCAGCTTCATCCGCTCGACCGCGCCCCGGACGAACTCTCCCATCTCGCTGAGCTTACCCTTCGGCGTCCCCTTCGATCCAGCGACGGCCTTCTGGGGACTCTCCGAGATCGTCTCGCGTGCGCCTCGCGGCTCGCGCTCTCGGTCGCCTCGTCCTCCTCGAGCCCTCGGCTCATCCCGATCCCGCCCGGGTCGTTCGGATCGCTCCGCACGCTCAGAGCGCTCTCCGCGCTCTCCTCGGCCTTCGCGCCCCTCACGCTCCCTTCCACGAGACCGATCTCGATCGCGCCCACGATCTCGATCTCGCCCCCGGTCACGGTCACGGTCACGACCGCCCTCACCGCGCTCCGCGCGTTCACCTCGATCTCCCCGTCCCCCCCGGGTACTATCCCTCAAGGAAGCCCCCTCGGGTACAGCGACGATCACCGTCCGGCCCGCAGCCCCATAGATCTCTCCGGGCTTCGGCACGGACACCTTCAGGTTCGATTCCTCCGTCCCAAAGAACTCCGCTGCCTTCGCTCGCGCCTCCTCGAGGCTATCGGCGACGAATTCGTTCGGCTCCTGGCGCATGTCGTACATCTTCTTCTTCTTTCTCTCTTTTTCTCTCGCTCGATGACCGAGATCGACCCGAGCAAACGGACCGGCTGCCGCCCCGCGCGGGTCTCAGGTCGCGGGCTGCATCTTGTTCCGGATCCAATACTGATGAGCGATGCCGAGCAGGTTGCTCACCGTCCAGTACAGCACGAGACCGGACGGAAATGTGTAGGAAATCAAGAGCATCATGCCGGGCATCATGATCTGCATCATCCGCGCCTGCGCCGGATCCATACCCGTCGTCGGCGTCATCTTCTGCTGAACGAACATGCTCGCGCCCATGATGAGCGGCAGCACCCGGATCGGAAACTCGATCCCGGGTACGGTGAAGAGCGTCGCCGGCTGCGACAGGTCGTCGATCCAGAGCACGAAGGGCGCGTGGCGCAGCCCGATCGAGCTCTGCAGCGCGTAGAAGAGGCCGATCAGCACGGGGAACTGGAGGAAGACCGGAAGACATCCGCCTAACGGATTGATCCCCTCCTCGCGCCAGAGCTTCATCATCTCTTCGGACTGCTTCTGGCGATCGTCCTTGTACTTCTCCTGGAGCGCCTTCACCCTCGGCTGCACCGCGCGCATCTTCTCTGCCGAGCGCATCTGTCGCACCATCAACGGCGACACGAGCACCCGCACGAGGATCGTCAGCACGATGATCGCCAGCCCGTAGTTCGGAATGATGGCGTAGAGCTTGTCGAGCGCGATCTCGAAGAGATGGGTCAGCGGCTCGAGCCAGCTCCATCCCCGGTTGATCGTATGCTCCAGACCGGAGCCCGCCGCCGCGAGCGCCTCGGACTGCTTCGGCCCGAAGAAGCCCCGGAACGTCCTCGAGGCCTCGCCCCCCGCGCCCAGCGCCACGGGCGCCGGTGACACGTGCGCGACCGCGCTCTCCGCCTTCTCGAGCATCTCGAAGCGAACGTCCAGCGACGCCTCGTCCTCGGGATCGATCAGCACGCCGGTGAAATAACGGATGTCGAAGCCGGCCCAGACTGCCCGGCCCTCCACCTCCTGGGTCCCCGTCGAGCTCTTCCCGATCAGACGACCGAAGAATCCCGCCTGCCCCACGCTCATCGCCATCTCGCGGGACACCCCGTCGTCGGGGCTGTAGGCCAGCAGCGAGAGCTCCCGGAAATCCTCCCGCTCCGAGACCCCGACCGGCCATCGGACCTCGAAGAGCGCGTCGACGGGCCTCTCCAGGCGGCTCTCGAAGGAGATCGCCAGCTCGAACCCGTATCCGCTCTCGTCCAGCCGCAGTGTCCGCGTCAGCACGCCCGCCCGACTCGTCGCCCGCTGGACGACCTCTCGGTCGCTCGACGACACGATCTCGTAGCGCGCCTCCGCGAACGACGTCCCCCCGATGCCGAGGACGGCGGTCTGCAGAGTCGGATGGCCCTCCGTCACGAGATCGATCGGGACCCGGCCTTCCGGACGCCGCTCGTCGTAGAGCTTCAGTCGCCAGCTCTCGACCAGGGCCGGGCCATTGGTGACCCCTGCGACCACGTTCTCATTTTCCAGGGTGATCGACTCGAGGGGCGCCAGGCGCGTCTCATCCAGCGGCTCGGGTGCGATCCGGCCCGCGGCAGGATCCTCTCGGGGCAGATCCCCCGCCCTGCGACGCGATTCGATCTCCGAGCCGAGCCCCGGACCGGGCTCGGCCAATCGCTCCCCGGCGGGCCCTCTCGCTCTTCCGCCAGACGCGCCTGCTCCTGGGCCTGGAGCGCCGCCTCCTCGTATTGCTGCTCCTGGTACATCAGGAAGAGCACGAAGACCATCATCGAGAGAGCGAATGCGAGGGCGGTATTACGATCCACAGGATTGATCAGGCCTCTGGGGCACGGGGTCGTAGCCGCCAGGATGGAAGGGGTGGCAGCGCAGGATCCGGGCCGTTCCCAGACCCAGCCCCCTCCAGACGCCATGGCGAGAGAGGGACTCCTCCATGTAATGCGAGCAGGAGGGCTCGAAACGACAGGTCTGGCCGAAGAACGGAGAGACGAGCGAGCGATAGAGCCCGAAGGCGATCCCCAGGGGCATATTCACCCGGGTCTCCCTGAGCTCGTGACGCTCGTGGCGATCTCCCTGCATTGCCACCCTCCCGCTATCGGCTGCGGCCGTCGCCGTCGGCCCGGCCCTCGGCCCTCTGGAGCCCGAGGAGCGATCTCAGCCGGTCGTCGAGCTCCCTCGAGTCGAGCTGCGCGCCGGACCTCCGGGCGATCACGACCAGGTCGAGGGAGGGAGGCAGCTCCTCGCGATTCCGGCGAAACCACTCCCGCACACGCCGCTTGAAGCGGTTCCGACGCACTGCGTCACCCACCTTGCGACTGGCGGTGATCCCCAGACGACGTGACCCGCGGGTAGAGTCCGAGTCCAATGCTTCGCCCTGGCCCGAGCGGCCGTCTTTCCGGCACGTCAGAACCACGAGATCCTGGCTCGCCCGACGCCGTCCCGACCGCATCACACGCCGGAAATCTCGCGAGTCCCGAAGCCGATCCGACCTGCGGAAGCGACCCGTCCGCAAGCCGGTCGCCCTACTTGGAGGGGACAGTCGCCGCCAGGCGGCGCCGACCCTTGGCGCGTCGACGCTTCAGGATCGTCCGACCCGCCTTCGTCTTCATCCGCTCTCGAAAACCGTGCTTGCGGAGTCGTCTGATCCGACTCGGCTGATAAGTCCGCTTCATGGCTGCGGATCCTCTGCTGTCTCGCGGTCGGGGATGTCCAACCGGTTCAATCTAGATCGTCGCGGCATTGCGCTGGGGGAGGAGCGGGATCCAGGACCCGCAGACCGGGAGCCACCCTCGGGCTCCCTGCCTCGGTCGAATCCCGCTCAGCACGATTGCCGAACCGTCGTGGAGGGCTCCTGCTCCTCGGGTCCCGTCCAGGCGGGCCCGGACGCACGATGCCCCGAGAGGGCGAGAGCTTACCGGCCGCGCGGACGGCCTGTCAATGCGCCGACCTCTCGCAGCCCGGGACTGTCGGCCTCGAGCCTAGCCCGAGTCTCCCGAGGAGCCGTGCGAGACCTGTCGCGCGTCTCGCCTACCCGACCGAGCGAGCCCCGACACGAGGTCCGCCTGAACCCCGCCGATCGGCTGCCCCGCCGCTCGCTTCCCCCGGCCGCGGGCGCGCTCCCGACCGCCGCCGATCGGCCGCGCGATCCGACGCGTGCGTGTTACCCTGCCGATAGAAGCCGCGGCCCGACTCGAATCCGCTCCGCCGATGTCCGCGTCGATCCCTCTGGACAGGCTCCGGACAAACGGAGAAGCCCTTTCGTTCCAGCGGTCCAGGCACGTTTTGTCGGTCTCTCCGTCACTCTCCACTACTACTTCCCTTTTTTCAAACTCCAAGAGAAGAGAAGACAGATGAAACTCTCGATCAGCAAAACGGAGTTCCTCCAGGGTCTCGGCCGGATCCAGTCGATCGTCGAGAAGAGGAACTCGATGCCGATCCTGGCGAACATCCTGATCGAGGCCGGCGAGGCGGGACCCGAGGCGCCGCTCCAGCTCTCCGCGACCGACCTCGAGGTCGGCATCCAGAGCCGCCACCTCGCCCGGATCGAGAACGCGGGTGGACTCACCGTCTCCGCAAAGAAGCTCTACGAGATCATTCGCGAGCTGCCCGACGGCCAGGTCGAGCTCGAGGCCTCGGCGAACTCCTATCTCGAGATCCGCTGCGAACGAAGCCGCTTCACGCTCGCAGGCACCGCGGCGGAAGAGTATCCGACGCTCCCCGAGTTCAGTCCCGATAGCACCGTGCTCTTCTCGGCAGCCACGCTGAGCTCGATGATCGAGAGCACGATGTACGCCGCTTCCGTCGACGAGACCCGCTACAACCTCAACGGCGTCTACTTCGAGGTCCTGGGCGACTCCGGTCGGATCCGGCTCGTCGCGACGGATGGCCACCGCCTGGCCTGCGTCGATCGCGAGATGGATGGCGACCTCAGCGGACTCGCCAGCGGCGTCATCATCCCGCGTAAGGGTCTCGGAGAGCTGAAGAGGCTGGTGGACGAGCCGGACGCCGAGGAGATCGAGCTCGCCTTCGCCCATAACAGCGGCCTGGCCCGCAAGGGTGGTGTCACCCTCGTCATGCGCCTGATCGAAGGCGAGTTCCCCAACTACAACCAGGTCATCCCGAAGGACCTCAGCCGCCACCTGATCCTGCCGACCGACCCGCTGATCCACTGCCTCCGACGCGTGGCCCTGCTCTCTTCGGAGCGCAGCCGCGCCATCAAGCTCGAGCTGGCCGAGGGCCAGCTGGTCATCTCCTCGAGCAACCCCGATCTGGGCGATGCCCGCGAAGAGATGGACGTGGACTACGGCGGCGAGAGCCTCACGATCGGATTCAACGCGCGCTACCTTCTCGACGCCATCGGAGCCGTCGGCTCGAAGGAGATCCGCTTCTCGTTCCAGGACGAGCTCTCGCCGGCCCGCGTCTCGCCGCCCGACGACGACGAGACCCTCGGCGTCGTGATGCCGATGCGGATCTGAGGCGGCGCGACCGGAGCTGCGGATCGCTCGAGGGAATCGAGCCACGAGATCGAGCGCTCCGAGCCGCCCGCACGGGACGCGCCCGATCCGGCGCCGTGCACCGGCCCTTCGCCATCCTTCGACGCCATCCCATGGAAGACACCCGAGGGAATCTCCCGCTCTCGCGAGAATTCCCATCCACGCGCGCGAGGTCGCCCGCTCATCGCGGTTCGCGTGGGATCCGGCTTTGCTCCGCCCTGTCCGTTCAGGTACTCTCCCAGCGCGCCTGAGGCACGTCTGGGAACGCGCGGACAGTCTCGCGATCGGAGCCGGTCTTCCCTGCGCTTCGACCCGTTCCGAACGCAGCACAGGCTGCACGAAGAGCCCCTCGGTGGGCCCGTCAGAAAGTCTCGTCTTGAGCTACGACGCCAGTTCGATCGAGGTCCTGGAAGGCCTCGAGCCAGTTCGAAAACGCCCTGCGATGTACATCGGGACCACGGGTCCCGATGGCTTGCACCATCTCGTCTACGAGATCGTCGACAACTCGATCGACGAGGCGCTCGCGGGACATTGCAGCGAGATCTCCGTCACCCTGGAGGAAGACGGACGGGTCACCGTGGTCGACAACGGCCGCGGCATTCCCACCGACATGCATCCTGGCGAAGGTCGGCCGGCCTGCGAGGTCGTCATGACCACGCTCCATGCGGGCGGCAAGTTCGACGAGGCCTCCTACAAGGTCTCCGGCGGACTGCACGGCGTCGGCGTCTCGGTGGTGAACGCCCTCTCGAGCCGACTCGAGGTCGTGATCCACCGGGACGGAAAGATCTGGACCCAGAGCTACCAGCGGGGTGTTCCGGACGGTCCGCTCGAGATCAAGGGCGAGACCGACACGACGGGAACGCGCGTGAGCTTCCTGCCGGACCCCGACATCTTTCCCGTGACGGAGTTCTCCTTCGACATCCTGTCGAAGAGGCTGCGCGAGCTCTCCTTCCTGAATGCGGGCGTCCGGATCGTCATCTCCGAGGTCCGCACCGGGAAGAAGCACGATTTCTGCTACGAGGGCGGCATCAACTCCTTCGTCGAGCATCTCAACGAGAAGCGAAGCCCGCTCCATCCCGAGCCGATCTATCTCGCCGGCCAGCGCAGCTTCGACGATCACGGTCGCCAGGTCACGGTCGACGTCGAGGTCTCGCTCCAATACAACGACTCCTACAACGAGGCCGTCTACTCCTTCGCCAACAACATCAGCACGGTCGAGGGCGGGACCCATCTCATCGGCTTCCGGACCGCGCTCACGCGCACCCTGAATCGCTACATCGCCGCCAACGCCAAGGGCGGCGGCCGCAGCGCCAAGGCAGAGCCGCTCTCCGTGACCGGCGAGGATCTGAGGGAGGGGCTGACCGCCGTCGTCTCCGTGAAGGTTCCGCAGCCCGAGTTCGAAGGACAGACGAAGACCAAGCTCGGGACGAGCGAGGTCCGCGGAATCGTCGAGGGCATCGTCTACCAGCAGCTGACGAGCTTCCTCGAAGAGAATCCGCGAGTCGCCAAGCCCATCGTCGAGAAGATCGTGGACACCGCGCGGGCCCGCGAGGCCGCCCGGAAGGCCCGCGATCTCGCCCGCCGCAAGGGCGCGCTCTCCGACTTCAGCCTCCCCGGCAAGCTCGCCGACTGTCAGGAACGCGACCCGGCCAAATGCGAGCTCTTCATCGTCGAGGGCGACTCCGCCGGTGGCACCGCCAAGCAGGGTCGCTCGCGCGAGACCCAGGCGATCCTGCCGATCCGGGGAAAGATCCTCAACGTCGAGCGGGCGCGCATCGACCGCATGCTCGCGAGCGCCGAGATCCAGGCGATCATCGCGGCGCTCGGCACGGGGATCGGGGAGGACTTCTCCGCGGAGAAGGCCCGCTACCACCGCGTGATCATCATGACCGATGCCGACGTGGATGGCAGCCATATCCGGACGCTGCTGCTCACCTTCTTCTATCGCCAGATGCGGGACCTGATCGAGCGCGGCTACCTCTACGTGGCGCAGCCGCCGCTCTTCCGCGCGCGTCGCGGCAAGACCAACGTCTACCTGAAGGACGAGCCCTCGCTCGAGGACTATCTCTTCGATCTCGCCCTCTCGAGCGCCGAGGTCCAGACGGCCAGCGGCGAGACGCGCGAGGGCGAGGCGCTCCGTGACCTGCTGAAGAACGCGAGCCATCGCCAGAAATCCCTCGACCACTTCCGTATCCGCCTCTTCGACGAGAGGGTGATCGATGCGGCGGCCTCCATCGCGCGACCGACGCCCGAAGACTTCGACGACGAGCGCGTGCTCCTCGAGGAGATCGCGCCGCGCATCACCGCCGAGCTCGAGCGCGCCTTTCCGCCGGACGGAGAAGAGCAGGTGGGCGAGCTGGAGTGGCGGACCGAGCCCGAGCTCGACGGCGGCGGCTACAAGCTCGTGGCCAAGACCCGCCGCGCCGGTCAGACCCTGCGCACCGCCTTCGACCGTACGCTCGTCTCCTCGGGCGACTTCCAGAAGCTGGTGCGGCTCGTCTCCGAGCAGGACGAGCTGGGTCATCCGCCCTTCGTCCTGCGACATGGCGACAAGGAGCCCGAGACCTTCACCCTGATCACGAAGCTGCTGGAGCGCATCCTCGCGATCGCGACCAAGGGCCTCTCGATCCAGCGCTACAAGGGCCTGGGCGAGATGAACCCGGATCAGCTCGCCGAGACGACGATGAGCTCGGAGAACCGGAACCTCGTGCAGATCCGGGTCGAGGACGCGATCGAGGCGGACGACGTCTTCACGACCCTGATGGGGGACGTGGTGGAGCCGCGCAGGCGCTTCATCGAAGACAACGCACTGAACGCAGCGAATCTCGACGTCTGATGAGGAAGAGCTGAACCGTGTCCGACGAGCCGATGGACCCGACCGAACCGGGCGCACCGCCGCCCCCGCCCGACGGCGGAGTCTCGACCGTGAACATCGAGGACGAGGTCCGCTCCTCCTTCCTCGCCTACTCGATGTCCGTGATCATCAGCCGCGCGCTGCCCGACGTGCGCGACGGTCTGAAGCCCGTTCATCGGCGCATCCTCTATGCGATGAACCAGGAGGGCCTCCTCTCCAACCGTCCCTACTCGAAGTCCGCCGGAGTGGTCGGTGAGGTGTTGAAGCATTACCACCCGCATGGAGACAGCGCCGTCTACGACTCCATGGTCCGGATGGCCCAGGACTTCTCGCTCCGCTATCCGCTCGTGGACGGGCAGGGGAACTTCGGGAGCGTCGACGGCGACTCCGCCGCGGCCTATCGCTATACCGAGGCTCGGCTGGCGAAGCTCGCCGAGGAGATGCTCCGCGACATCGATCGCGAGACGGTCGACTTCCAGCCGAACTTCGACGGTCAGATGCAGGAGCCCATCGTCCTGCCCAGCCGCTTTCCGAACCTGCTGGCGAACGGCTCCGCGGGCATCGCCGTGGGCATGGCGACCAACGTGCCCCCGCACAACCTGCGCGAGCTCACGGCGGCGCTGATTCTCGAGGCCGAGAACCCGGACTGCAGCCTCGACGAGCTGCTCGCGAAGATGCCGGGGCCCGACTTCCCGACGGGCGCGATGCTCTGCGGCACCGATGGCATCCGGAGCTATTTCGCGACCGGCCGGGGTCATCTCCTGCTGCGAGCGAAGGCCGCCTTCGAGCCCTACAAGCGCGGGACGCGGATCGTCGTCCACGAGATCCCGTACCAGGTCAACAAGGCGTTGCTGCTCGAGCGGATCGCGGACCTCGTCCGGGAGGGGCGGATCGAGGGGATCGCGGACCTCCGCGACGAGTCCAGTCGCGAAGGCATGCGCATCGTGATCGAGCTGAAGAAGGATGCCGCCGAGGACATCATCCTGAACCAGCTCTACAAGATGACCCCGCTCCAGACGACCTTCGGCGTCAATCTGCTCGCGCTGGTCAACGGGCGGCCCCAGACGCTCTCGGTCAAGGAGGCGCTCCGACACTTCATCGAGTTCCGGAAAGAGGTCGTGATCCGCCGTGCGATCTACGACCTCGCCCAGGCGGAGGCCCGCGCGCACATCCTCGAAGGCTTCGCCATCGCCCTCGACCACCTCGACGAGATCATCGCGCTGATCCGCGCCGCCGAGGACGCCGCCACGGCCCGCACTCAGCTGATGACGCGTTTCGACCTGTCCGAGCGGCAGGCCCAGGCGATCCTCGACATGCGCTTGCGGGCTTTGACCGCGATGGAGCGCCAGCGCGTGCTGGACGAGCTGGCGGAGCTGCGGGCGTTGATCGCCGATCTGAAGGACCTGCTCGGCAGCGACGAGCGGATCCTCGAGGTCGTCGTCCAGGAGCTCCGCGAGATCGACGACAAGTTCGGAGACGAGCGACGGACCGAGCTCGCTGCTCCGATCGACGGCATCACGAACGAGGACCTGATCGTCGAGGAGGACATGGTCGTCACCCTGTCCCACCTCGGCTACATCAAGCGCAACCCCGTCACCCTCTACCGCGCCCAGCGCCGCGGCGGCAAGGGCGCCCGGGGCATGGAGACGCGCGAGGAGGATTTCGTCCGCCATCTGGCGGTGGCCTCGACCCATGCCTTCCTGCTCTTCTTCACGAATTTCGGCAGGCTGCATTGGCTGAAGGTCCACGAGCTGCCGCAGCTCGGCCGGGCGGCGAAGGGCAAGGCCATCGTCAACGTGCTCGCGCTCCAGGAGGGCGAGCAGGTCCAGACGATGCTGCCCGTACGCAGCTTCGAGGACGCAGCGGAGGAGTTCATCATCCTGTCGACGCGCCGCGGTGTCATCAAGAAGACGGCGCTCGCAGCATTCTCCCATCCGCGCCGGGCGGGCATCATCGCGATCAATCTGTCGGAGGACGACGAGCTGATCGGGGCGGGTCGGAGCACTGGACGGGACGCGATCCTGCTGGCGACGCAGCAGGGCAAGTCGATCCGCTTCTCCGAGGAGGACGCGCGCGCCATGGGTCGCACGGCGACCGGAGTGCGAGGCATCGCGCTCTCCGAGGGAGACGAGGTCGTCGGCATGGAGATCCTCTCGGGCGACGCCCAGATCTTCACGGCGACCGAGCACGGCTACGGCAAGCGGACGCCCCTGTCGGAGTACCGCATCCAGAAGCGGGGCGGACAGGGCATCATCAACATCCGGGCCAACGACCGCAACGGTCCCGTGATCGGGATCGCTCAGGTCGTCGACGACGACGACGTCATGCTGATCACGGACGGAGGCAAGGTCCTGCGCTGCCCGGTCGATGGGATCTCCTCCATGGGTCGAGCGACCCAGGGCGTGCGGGTCATGAATCTCTCGCCCGGTGAAAAGCTGGTCTCGATCGCCCGGCTCGCCGAGGAGGACGTCGCCCCAGCACCTCCGGGCGAGGACGCCCCCGGCGCGACCGATCCCCGCGACCTCGCGCAGGCGCCGCCGAGCGCATCGGATGAGGATGAAGACCGCAACGACGACGGAGGCAGCGACTGACGCATGGACGTCTCCCGGTCCCGACGAGAGCTCAGCCGCGCGAAGAGATCGATCCCCGGCGGCGTGAACAGTCCGGTCCGCGCGTTCGGCTCCGTGGGAGGCGTGCCGCGCTTCATCGATTCGGCCAAGGGCGCCTGTGTCCGGGACGTCGACGGCAACGAGTACCTCGACTACGTCGGCTCCTGGGGACCCATGATCCTGGGCCACGCCCATCCGAAGGTCCTGCGCGCCATCCGCCAGGCGCTGGGTCGGGGCACCAGCTTCGGGGCGCCGACCGCTCGCGAGACGGACCTGGCCGAGGCGGTCCGGCGTGTGCTGCCGTCGGTCCAGAAGCTGCGTCTGGTGAGCTCGGGCACCGAGGCCACGATGAGCGCGCTCCGGCTGGCGCGCGCGGTGACCGGCCGCAGCCGGATCCTCAAGTACGAGGGCTGCTACCACGGTCATTCGGATGGCCTGCTGGTCGGCGCCGGCAGCGGCGTCGCCACGCTCGGGATTCCCGGATCTCCGGGAGTGCCCCAGGCGATGACGGAGCTCACGGTCCAGGCGCCCTACAACGATCTCGAGGCGACGCGCGCGGCCTTCGAGCGCTGGGGCGACGATCTCGCGGCCGTCATCGTCGAGCCGATCGCGGGGAACATGGGCTGCATCCCGCCGCGGCCGGGATTTCTCGCCGGGCTGCGCAAGCTCTGCGACGAGTTCGGGGCGCTGCTCGTCTTCGACGAGGTCATGACCGGCTTCCGGGTCGCCCGCGGTGGGGCGCAGCGACTCTACCGGATCCGGCCGGACCTCACCTGCCTCGGAAAGGTGGTCGGCGGGGGTCTTCCCGCCGCAGCATATGGTGGCAGGCGGGACCTGATGGATCGGATCGCGCCGCAGGGCGACGTCTATCAGGCGGGCACGCTCTCGGGCAATCCGCTGGCGGTGGCCGCGGGGCTCACGACCCTCGAGCTGCTGGAGGCCGAAGGCGTCTACGAGCAGCTCTCGCAGCGCTCGGGCGAGCTGACCGAGGGGCTCGCCGGCATCGCCGCGGAGGTCGGGATCCCGCTGACTTCCCGCAGCGTGGGCGGCATGTTCGGCTTCTTCTTTCACGAGGGCCCGGTGGATGATTTCGCCGCAGCGCAGAAGTGTGATGCCGCGGCCTTTCGGCATTTCTTCGCTGCCATGCTCGAGCAGGGGATCTACCTCGCGCCGTCGCCCTACGAGGCCGGATTCCTCTCGCTCGCTCACCGCCGAAAGGATGTCGAGCGGACCCTGGAAGCCGCTCGGAGCGCGCTGAGGAGCCTGCCGAAGGTCTCCCGGGCGCGTTGAGCCCCTCCGGCAAAAAGGTTATGCTGCGCGCCGTTTTCCGGCGTGGAGCCGGAAGGCGTCGGCTCTCGTCGTGTCCTCTTCTGCGAGCGACCTCGCGCATGACCCGGCCCCGGGCTCTTCCCGGGCTCGGCGTGGGATGCGCCGGTCTTCCCGGCAACCGTTCGGTCGGGTGACGCTCGAACGGGGCTCGAACGGGGAAGACGAGGCGGGGCGAGCGGGCCGGGCGGAGGGGACGAGGCGTCTGCGGAGATCCGAAGCGTCCGGGACGAGTCCCTGACGAAGCGAGTGGAAGCGCGTGAGTCAACGCCCCGAGGTTCCGGGAAGCCGGCGATTGAAGCGTGCGGCGTCCCGCAGCACCGGCGGTAGCGCATACGAAGGAGCCTTCGAGGCGGTCGGATCGATCCTGATCTCCACGGGTCTCGGCTACTGGTTCGATCAGTCCCAGGGCACGACCCCGGTCGGCCTGCTGGTCGGGGCGAGCATCGGCTTCGCAGCCTTCGTGCTCCGGCTGGTCCGGCTGGGCAAGACGCTTCAGGCGGAGCAGGCGGCGGAGCAAGGGGAGCAGGCGGAGCAGCCGCCGGCAGACGCGGACGCCGAGGTGCGGACGGACGCATCGGAGAGCGACTCGGCCGAAGAGTCCGACGAGATCCGGATGATGGGCGAGACTCCCGGCCTCGTCGCAGCGCTGCGCGAGACGGACGACGAGACGGACGACGAAGAAGAGACGAGGCGAGCGAAGAGCGATCATGAGGCTTGAACTGGCCAGGGTCGAGCAGCTGAATCTGGGGCTCTCCGCGGGAGCGGTGGCGGCCGCGTTCGCCTTCGTGACGCCGCATTTCGCGACGAGTCTCGCCGCGGGCGCCTTCCTCGAGGCCGTGAACCTCGGCGCGATCCACCGGGGCGCCCGCAAGCTCTTCCAGGGCGACTCTCCGGGCGCTCGCAGCTGGATCGGGATCTTCTCGATGCGCTTCATCCTGCTGGCCGTGGCGATCTTCATGACGATGGAGGTCGGCGCCCACCCGGCGGCCCTGCTGATCGGACTCTCGCTCGCCATGCCGGCGACCCTGATCGATGCCTGGATCAACCGCCCGCCGGTCGTCGATCCCGCCACCCTGCCCACGCTCCTCGAGGCGGAGTCGGAGGACGACGCCGAGTACTGGGAGCGCTACAGCATCTGGCGCCCGGGCCGGCTGCTGGCGAAGACACGCGACGATCTGCTCTCGGAGGCCGACCCCGACGCCGGCGACTTCACGGACGCGACCGATATCGGCGACGACCTCGATAGATCGGAAGAGCACACGTCTGAACTCCAGT
>CAYXLY010000022.1:0-19210 GCA_964466005.1 uncultured Spirochaetaceae bacterium
CGAGATTCTCCGGAGTGACTGGAGTTCAGACGTGTGCTCTTCCGATCTCGGGACGTCCGGAAGTCCCCGCTCCTCGACGAGCCGCGCCGGGAGATGTCCCTCGACGAGATCGGCGTGGGCGTCCACCGCCTGCCCGACCAGGCGCCGGAACGTACGCGGGTTCATGCCCTCCGGCGCCGAGTAGACCGGCACCACGCGGCCGAGGCCGCTCGAGCCCGTGTGGGCGTCTCCCGTCGCGCTCTCCACGGTGGACCCGACACCCGATCCGGGAGCCTCGACGACCTCGATCTCGGGGTGGATCAGCTCCTTCGAGAAGCGATAGCGACGGACCTCGCCACTGACGAGCAGCCAGCGTCCCTTCACGACCTGGCTCGCGATCGCCTCGCCTCCGCGGAACCACTTGAGCAGAACCACCGCCTGATCGTCGCCCACCACGGCCTGGAAGATCTTGCCGAAGCGACCGCCGCGACGGGTCGGGACCCAGTCGACGACCTTCACCTCGGCAAGGAAGGTGACGCTGCGACCGACCTCGAGCGACTCGACCGAGGCGACCTGACGTCGATCCTCGTAGCGGGCCGGAAGCCAGAAGAGCAGGTCCGAGATGCGTTCCAGTCCGCGTCGCGCGAAGCCCTCCGCCCGCTTCGGTCCGACTCCCGGAAGCGCCGCCAGGGAACGGGCCAGCAGCGCATCGGCCCAGTCCTCGCGCAGGAGCGGGTCGACGAGCTCCTCGAGCTCACGGCCCAGATCCCGTCTCGGCTGTCCCGCGCAGCGCGCGCCGAGCCGCTTTCCGACGCGTTCGAGACGCTTTCGCAGCTCGACGGGAAGCGGCCGGGAGAGGAGGCGACGCAGCCCCTCCATGGCCCTCTTCTCCACGGAAGGCGGAGGCCGGTCCTCGCTCGGATCGGCCTTCGACTCGAAGCGGGCGATCGTCCGGATCGCCTCGCACGTCGTGGCGATCTCCCGGTGCAGCGGCTCCGAGCTCACGCCTGTCTCCCGGCCCGACGCGCGCCCGAGTCGGACGCCGCGGCCTTCAGGATGCCAGCCCCTTCTCGTGGATCTGCTGGAGGGAACGGACTCCGATGCTCTCCGCGCGCAACGCGGCGATGGCATCGGCCGAGGCCCGGGCCGCCGCCATCGTCGTGCAGTAGGGAACGCCTTGCATGAGTGCCGCGCGACGCAGGGATCGCGAGTCCTCGACGGCCTGCGGATCCGGGCCCACCGTGTTGATCACCAGGGCCACGTCTCCAGCCTCGATGCGGTCCGCCGTATGGGGAGAGCCCTCGTGCACCTTGTTCACCGGCTCGACCTCGATGCCGAAGGCTCGGAGGCTCTTCGCCGTGCCTGCGGTCGCCATCACCCTGAACCCCTGGTCCACGAGCGTCTTGACGGGGCCGAGCATGCGCTCGTGCTCTTCTTCGCGCACGGAGACCAGCAGCGTGCCTCCGGTCGGCAGGCTGTTCCCGGCCTGGATCTGGGCCTTGGCGAAGGCGCGACCGAAGTCCGAATCGATGCCCATCACCTCTCCCGTGCTCTTCATCTCCGGCCCGAGCAGCACGTCCACGCCCTGGAACTTCACGAACGGAAAGACCGCCTCCTTCACGGAATAATGCTTCGGAACGATCTCGCTCGTGAAGTCGAGGTCGGCCAGCTTGCTGCCGGTCATCACGAGAGCCGCGATCTTCGCCAGCGGCCGGCCGATCGCCTTCGAGACGAAAGGCACCGTGCGCGACGCGCGCGGATTCACCTCGATCACGAAGAGGCGCTCGTCCTTCACCGCATACTGCACGTTCATCAGTCCCCGGACGCCGATCTCGAGAGCCAGCTTCCGCGTCGCCTCGACGATGTTCTCGATGCTGGTGGCGGAGAGGGAGTACGGCGGCAAGGAGCAGGCACTGTCGCCGGAGTGGACCCCCGCCTCCTCGATGTGCTCCATGATCCCGCCGATCACCACGCGCTCGCCGTCGCAGACGGCGTCCACGTCGACCTCGGTGGCGTCGGCCAGGAAGCGATCGATGAGCACCGGATGCTCGGCCGAGGCCCGCACGGCGAACTTCATGTACTGTCGCAATCCCTCGACATCCTGGACGATCTGCATTGCCCGGCCACCGAGCACGTACGAGGGACGGACCAGCACCGGGTAGCCGATCCGGGCCGCCACCCGCTCCGCCTCCTCGGCGCTTCGCGCCACCTCCCCGGCCGGACGCTGGAGCCCGAGGGTCTCGAGCAGCTCGTCGAAGCGCTCGCGGTCCTCGGCCCGATCGATCGCTTCGGGCGGCGTGCCGATGATGGGGGCGCCCGCCTTCTCGAGGGCCATCGCCAGCTTCAAGGGCGTCTGCCCCCCGAGCTGCACGATCACGCCCTCTGGCTTCTCGAGCTCGATGATCTCGAGCACGTCCTCGAGCGTGAGGGGCTCGAAATAGAGCCGATCGCTGGTGTCGTAGTCCGTCGAGACGGTCTCGGGATTGCAGTTCACCATGATCGTCTCGAAGCCGGCGTCGCGAAGCGCGAAGACCGCGTGGACACAGCAATAATCGAACTCGATCCCCTGACCGATGCGGTTCGGCCCCCCGCCCAGGATCATGATCTTCCGACGGTCGGTGGGGTCAGACTCGCACTCGTCCTCGTAGGTCGAGTAGAGATAGGGCGTGTGGGCCTGGAACTCGGCGCCGCAGGTGTCCACCCGCTTGTAGACCGGCCGGATGCCGAGCCGATGCCGAAGCGCACGGACCTCCGTCTCCGTCGAGCCCCAGAGCGCAGCCAGACGAGCATCGGAGAAGCCCATCTGCTTGGCGCTGCGCAGCCACTCCTCCCTCTGCGGCGCCGAGGCCGCCGTCAGGCGACGCTCGGCCGTCGCGATCTCGGCGAGGTTTCGCAGGAACCAGCGGTCGATCTTCGTCCGGTCGTAGATCTCCTCGACGGTCGCTCCGCGCCGCATCGCCTCGACGATCGCCCAGGGGCGACCGGGTCGGGGCTTGTCGATCTGGGCCCAGAGGGCCTTCTCGCCCGCGTCTCCGGGCGGAAGGTCGGGCGGATCGAAGCCGGCATGGCCGATCTCGAGCGATCGGATGGCCTTCTGGAAGCTCTCCTTGAAGGTGCGACCGATCGCCATCACCTCGCCGACCGACTTCATCTGCGTGGTCAGCTCCGAGTCCGCCGAAGGGAATTTCTCGAAGGTGAAGCGCGGGATCTTGGTCACCACGTAGTCGATGGTGGGCTCGAAGCTCACCGGAGTCTCCCGCGTGATGTCGTTCTGGATCTCGTCGAGCGTGTAGCCGACCGCGAGCTTGGCGGCGATCTTCGCGATCGGGAAGCCGGTCGCCTTGGAGGCGAGGGCCGAGGAGCGGGAGACACGCGGATTCATCTCGATCACGATCAGCGCGCCGTCCTCGGGATTCACGCCGAACTGCACGTTCGATCCGCCCGTCTCGACGCCGATCTCCCTCATGATGGCGACGGCGGCGTCGCGCATCTCCTGGTACTCGCGGTCCGTGAGGGTCTGCGCCGGAGCGACCGTGATCGAATCCCCCGTATGGACCCCCATGGCGTCGAAGTTCTCGATCGAGCAGACGATGACGACGTTGTCGGCGCGGTCGCGCATCACCTCGAGCTCGAACTCCTTCCAGCCCAGGACGCTCTGCTCCACGAGGATCTGATGCGTGGGAGACTGATCGAGGGCCCAGCGGACCATGCGATCGAAGTCCTCGAGCGTCTCGCAGACGCCTCCGCCACTTCCGCCCATCGTGAAGCTCGGTCGGATGATCGAGGGAAGGCCCGTTCGCTCCAGGATCTCCCGGGCCTCGGCGATGTTCTTCGCGATGCCGGACTCGGGCATCCGCAGGCCGATGCGATCCATCGCCTGCCGGAAGAGCTCCCGATCCTCGGCCTTGTTGATGGTCTCCAGGTTCGCGCCGAGCAGCGCGACGTCATGGCGTTCGAGGACGCCTGCCTCGGAGAGGTCCATCGCCAGGTTCAGGGCCGTCTGTCCTCCGAGCGTGGGGAGCAACGCATCCGGTCGCTCCGCCTCGATGATCTGCTCGACCGCCGCGACGGTCATCGGCTCGATGTAGGTTCGATCCGCCGTCTCCGGATCGGTCATGATGGTCGCGGGGTTGGAGTTGAGGAGGACGACGCGGTAGCCCTCCTCGCGCAAGGCCTTGCAGGCCTGCGTCCCCGAGTAGTCGAACTCGCAGGCCTGGCCGATCACGATCGGCCCGGAGCCGATCACCAGAATCGTGTGGATGTCCTCTCTACGCGGCACTGCACCCTCCCGACACGCCCTCTCGGGCGGCCTGCCTCGCGATGTCGGTTCCGGTGACGGACTCTCCGGCGACCTTCCGCTCGACCATCTCTCGAAAACGCTCGAAGAAATACGATGCATCGTGAGGCCCCGGAGAGGCCTCCGGATGGTACTGGACGGAGAAGATCGGAAGCGCCGAGTGCGCCAGGCCTTCGACCGTGTCGTCGTTGAGATTGACGTGCGTGACCTCCACCGGCTCTCCCGCCCGTCGGAGCGAATCGGCGTCGACCGCGTATCCGTGGTTCTCGGCGCAGATCGCGACCCGGCCGGTCACGAGATCCTTGCCCGGCTGATTGCCGCCATGGTGGCCGAACTTGAGCTTCCGGGTCTCGCCGCCGAGCGCCAGCCCGAGGATCTGATGGCCCAGGCAGATCCCGAAGAGCGGCTTGTGACGGGTGAGCTCCCGCACGATGGGTTGGACGCCCTCTACGGCCGCCGGATCCCCCGGTCCGTTGGACAGGAAGATCGCGTCGGGCTCGAGCGCGAGCGCCTCCTCCGCCGGCGTGGTCGCGGGCACGACCGTCACCTCGAATCCCTGCTCCACCAGCATGCGCAGGATGTTGCGCTTCACGCCGAAGTCGTAGGCGACGAGCTTCAGCTTCCGCTCCGGCCGCGACGCGCGCGGCACCTGCCCGGAGATCCCCGACCAGAGTCCCTCCTGGAACGAATAGGGAGCCTCGCAGGTCACCCGGGCCACCCAGTCGAAGCCGTCGAGCCCCGGGGCGTGTCGAGCGCGCTCGAGCAGGGCCTCCTCGTCCTGGACCTCCGGATCCGTCGAGAGCACCCCGACCTGCGCGCCGCCGTCCCGGATCCTCCGCACCAGCGCGCGGGTATCGATGCCCGAGATCCCGGGCACCCCCTGGTCCGCCAGGAGTCGTTCCAGCGAGGCCTCGGCGCGGTAGCTGCTGGGCTCCTCGAAGAACTCCTTCACGACGAGGCCGGAGAGGAAGGGACGGCTCGACTCGGAGTCGGCCTCGTTGACGCCCACGTTGCCGATCTGGGTATAGGTCATGGTCACGATCTGACCGGCATACGAGGGATCGGTCGCGATCTCCTGGTAGCCCATGAGGCTCGTGTTGAAGACGACCTCGCCCGATCGGACGGTGCGCGCGCCGAAGGCACGCCCCCGATAGATCGTCCCGTCGGCCAGGGCGAGGGCCGCCGGCGCTGGATCCCGACCCAGCAGGTCCTGCCTGCCGGCCGATTCGTTGCTGGATGCGCTCATCGGATCAGCACCCCCTTCTCATGGTGGTAGACGAGTCTTCCCCCGACGATCGTCGCCGTGGCGCGGCCCCGGAGAGAACGGCCGATCCAGGGAGAGTTGCGGCTCTTGGAGAAGCCTCGGGCCGGATCGTAGGTCCACACGCGATCGGGATCGACCAGGGTGACGTCGGCCGGTGCGCCTTCGGCCAGCGTCCCGCCCTCCAGGCCCAGGAGGCGCGCCGGGCGGGTCGACCATCTTCGAATGAGCTCGAGGGGACTCAGGTGCCCCTCGTGAACGAGCTCGAGCGTCAGCCCCAGGGCGGTCTCGAGTCCGATCATGCCCGGCGGAGCGAGCGTGAACTCGACCTCCTTCTCGTAGGTCGCATGAGGGGCGTGATCGGTCGCGATCACGTCGATCACCCCCTCCACGAGCGCTTCCCGGAGCGCCACCGTATCGGCGGCGCTGCGCAGCGGCGGGGCGACCCGGGTGCTCGTATCGAAGCTCGACGTCGCTTCGTCGGTCAGGAAGAGATGATGCGGCGTCACCTCGGCCGTCACGCGCAAGCCTTCCTCTCGAGCCCGCCGGATCAGCTGCACCGAGCCGGCCGTCGAGACGTGGGCGACGTGCAGATGCGCGCCGGTCAGCGCCGCGAGGCGCAGGTCTCGTGCGATCATGATCTCTTCGGCCGCCGCCGGATTTCCCGGCAGTCCCAGGCGGGTCGAGACGGGCCCCTCGTGGACCACTCCGCCTCCGCGCAGATGGCAATCCTCCGCGTGGACGATCACGGCCGCATCGGCGAGGCGCGAGTACTCGAAGACCCTCCGCATGACGGCCGAGTCCATGATCGTCGCGCCGTCGTCGCTGAAGGCCACGGCGCCCGCCTCGCGCAAGGCGACCATCTCGGTCATCACCTGACCCCGGAGGCCTCGCGTGGCCGCGGCGATCGGACGGATCCTCGCCGGCGAGTCCTTCTCGGCGCGCTCGAGGATGAACTTGGTCACGGAGGGGTCGTCGTTGACCGGCTCGGTATTGGCCATGCACGCGACCTGGGTGAAGCCGCCCGCGACCGCCGCCATGCCGCCGCTGGCCAGATCCTCCTTGTACTCCTGGCCGGGCTCCCTCAAGTGGGCGTGGAGATCGACGAGGCCGGGGACGATCCAGGCGCCCTCGGCATCCAGGCATTCGGCCCCTTCGCGAGGCAGGTCGGCTCCGACCGCGACGATTCGCCCGGCCTCGATGAGGCAGTCTCCGGGCTCATCGAGATCCCGGCTCGGATCGAGGATCCGGCCTCCGTGAATCAGGAGTCGCCCCATGGCCTAGCGTCCCTCCGTCGCCTGGGAGAGACCCGCGCCGACCCCACCGCCCCCCGTCGGCCTTCCCGCGACCAGATAGAGCAGCGCCATGCGCAGGGCGACGCCATTGCGGACCTGATCGAGAATGACGCTGGGTCGGTGATCCGCGAGCTCGTGGGCGAGCTCGACGCCGCGGTTCACCGGGCCCGGATGCATCACGATCGCGTCCTCCTTCGCATACCTGAGCTTCGCCCGATCCAGACCGAAGGTGGCGGCATACTCTCTCACGCTCGGGAAGCAAGCGCCCTCCAGGCGCTCCATCTGGATGCGCAGCGCCATCACGACGTCGGCTCCCTCGATGGCCTCCCGCAGGTTGGTATACGCCTTCACGCCCAGGGTCTCGATGCCGTTGGGCAGCATCGTCGGCGGTCCACAGACCCGGACCTCGGCTCCGAGCTTCGTGAAGCCGTAGATGTTGGAGCGAGCGACCCGACTGTGTGCGATGTCCCCGATGATCGTGACGGTGAGGCCCTCGATGCGGCCCTTCTCCTCGAAGACGGTCAGCATGTCGAGCAGGGCCTGCGAGGGGTGCTCGTGCGCCCCGTCGCCGGCGTTGATGACGGGCGCCTCGAGCACCTCGGCCAGCCGGTGCGGTACGCCTGCGACCTGATGGCGCACGATCACGCAATCCGGGTCCATCGCGTCGAGCGTCTTCGCCGTGTCGAGCAGCGTCTCCCTCTTGGTGACGCTGGAGCCCGAGACCGAGAAGTTCACGACGTCGGCGGCCAGCCGCTTGCCCGCGATCTCGAAGCTCGCGAGCGTCCGGGTCGAGGGCTCGAAGAAGAGGTTGATGAGGGTGCGTCCGCGCAGCGTCGGCACCTTCTTGACCTCTCGGCTGCCGATCTCCTGCATCCGCTCCGCCGTCTCGAGGATCAGCTCGATGTCGGACCGGGCGAGATCCTCGATCCCCAGGATGTCTCGACCGATCATGAGCCCGCCCCCCCTCGCACGACGAGCTCGAGCTCGGCGTCGGCACCTCCCAGGATCTCCTCTCCGGTCCCCCCTTCCGCGCTGGAGGCCAGATCGGCTCGCCGGAAGATCACCTTGTCGGTGGACTGGGTCGGGATGTTCTTTCCGACGTGGTCGATCTTGATGGGCAGCTCGCGATGTCCGCGGTCCACCAGCGAGACGACCCGGACCTCGGAGGGGCGACCGAAATCCATCAATGCGTCCATGGCGGCTCGAATCGTGCGGCCGGTGTTCACCACGTCCTCGACGAGGACGACCACGCGGTCGTCCACGGACGACGGCATCTCCGTCCGGCGCAGACGCGGGCGGCTCCCTCGGATGGAGAGGTCGTCTCTGTAGAGCGTCGTATCCAGGATCCCGAGCGGAACGCGCTGGTCGATCAGGCTCTCGAGATTGTCGACGAGGATCCGGCCCAGCGGCACGCCGCCGTTGGGGATCGCGATGAGATAGAGCCGCTCGGGCGCCTCCGTCCGTTCGACGATCTCATGGGCGATTCGCATCAACGCCCGGCGGATGGCGCGATCGTCCAGGATGATCCGCTCGACGCCAGCCTGGGGCGTCTCGGGAACGGCCGGAGTCGTGGAGGGATCGGAGGAGGATTCTCTCGGAGGATTCGAAGGCTCGGAGGGATCGCGGCCCGAGGCGGGAACGCCGCCGTTTGCAGCCGCTCTTGCAGCCGCCTTCCCCGCCGCATAGGGTGCGTCCGAGTGGGCCAAGCCAGAACCTCTGTCCTTCCCCGACTCTCTGGACGGGTCTTAAAGGACGTTTGGGATCGGCCAGAGGATAACGCGCTCCCCGGGAGAGGCAAACTCCAGCGGCTCGTCAGCCGGAGACGACGGGGTCCGGCAGCGTTTCCGGCCTCGGCGGCGCGGGCTCCACCGGCTCGCATCGGACCCTCTGGAAGACGCGGTCCCAGCGCTTCTCGGCGGTGATCCAGTTCACGGGGTTGAAGAACGAGAGCATGTTGCCGTTCACATCCCAGGACCAGTAGAGGATGAATGCCGGCCCTTTCAGCTCCTCCAGGCGCACGGTCCCCCAGGCCCGGCTGTCGTTGGAGTTGTCGCGATTGTCGACCATCATGAAGTAGCGCCCCGGCTCGACCACGAAGGTGCCCCGATCGAGCCGGTCGACCCGCGGATCGTCGAGCACGGCATGTCGACAGTCCCCGAGATCCTCCCAGGCGAGCGAGAGCGCACGGCCCGAGTCGTCGACGAAGGGCTCGGGGCTCGACCACAGGGGAAGTCGCTCTCCGTTCACCCAGACCCGTCCGTTCTTGAGGGTGATCGTGTCGCCCGGCAGCCCGACGAGACGCTTGACGAAGTCCTCGGTCGGCGTGCCCTCGGGCGACCGATCCACGGGCTTGATCATCGGCCGGCCGCTGCGATCGCGCGGTCGCCCGACCTCGAAGACCACCACGTCACCGCGCCGCGGCTCCCGCAGGGCCGGCAGGCGCACGTCCGTGAACGGAATGCGGGGGCCATAGGCGAGCTTGTTGACGAAGAGATGATCCCCGATCAGGAGTGTGGGAAACATCGAGCCGGAGGGGATCCGAAAGGGCTCGACCAGCACGTGCCGGATCGCGAGCGCGATCACGATGGCGATCGCGAGCGTCACGACCTGGTCGATGATCGCTCCGACCGATCCCGCCTTCTCCTCCTCGACGGACTCCGAATCGGCCGCGCCGCGGTCGACACGCTTCTCGCTGCCCTCGTTCTCGGAATCGGCCACCTTCCCTCCCCTGCTCCGGGCTCTCGCCGGATCGTGATTCGCCGCTCGCGGGGGCGGCCCCGGGACCGCGACCTTTCCCGGCCCGCCTCAGCCGCGCCTGCAGGCCCCGGCCCTGCCCCGGGCGCGGCCGCGGAGCGCGGCGGATCAATCCTCGTCCAGCCGGAGAGCCGCCAGGAACGCCTCCTGCGGAATCTCGACGGCCCCCACCATCTTCATCCGCTTCTTGCCGGCCTTCTGCTTCTCGAGAAGCTTGCGCTTGCGCGAGATGTCGCCCCCGTAGCATTTGGCGAGCACGTTCTTGCGCAGGGCGCGGACCGTCGTTCGCGCGATCACGCGGCTGCCGACCGCCGCCTGGATGGCGATCGGGAACTGCTGTCGCGGGATGAACTCCTTCAGCTTGCGAGCGAGCTCGGAGCCGCGAGCGTATGCCTTGTCCCGATGGACGATCAACGAGAGGGCGTCGACCGGATCGCCGTTGACCAGCACGTCGAGCTTGACGAGATCGGCGGGACGGAAGCCGAGCAGCTCGTAGTCGAAGGATCCATAGCCTCGAGTCGCGCTCTTCAATCGATCGTGAAAATCCGTCACGATCTCGTTCAGGGGCAGCTCGTAGCGCACCTGAACGCGCGTCCCGTGAATGGACATGTCCTTCTGGGTCCCTCTTCGGTCCTGACAGAGGCCGAGCACCGCGCCCAGATGGTCGGTGGGCACGTGGATCGTGGCGAGCACCACGGGCTCCTGGATCTCGTCGATCTCGGTCGGCTCCGGAAGTGCGGCGGGACTCTCGATCTCGAAAGGCTCTCCCTCCCTCGGCAGCACCCGATAGCGGACCGTGGGAGCCGTCGTGATGAGGTCGAGGTCGTACTCCCGCTCGAGGCGCTCCTGAACGATCTCCGCATGGAGGAAGCCGAGAAAGCCGCAGCGAAAGCCGAAGCCGAGCGCGGCGCTCGTCTCCGGCTCGTAGTTGAAGGACGAGTCGTTCAGCTCCAGCTTCTCGAGCGCGTTCTTGAGATCCTCGTAGTCGTCCGAGTCGACGGGATAGAGGCCGGCGAAGACCATGGGCTTCACCTCCTGGAATCCCGGCAGGGGCTCGGTCGCGCCATGCGCAGCCGAGGTGATCGTATCCCCGATCTGCACGTCCGACAGCGTCTTGACCCCCGCCACGACCATGCCGACCTCGCCCGCGGACAGGCTCTCGACGCTGCGGGGCCTGGGGTCGATCACGTCGAGTCGGGTGATCTCGTGCTCGTGCCCGGCGATCATGAACTTCACGCGCTCCCGTCGATGGAGCACGCCGTGCATCATGCGCACGAGCATCACCGCCCCCACGTACGGATCGAACCACGCATCGAAGATCAGGGCCTGTGCGGGTCGTTGCCGATCACCGCTCGGCGGCGGAATCCGATCGACGATCGCCTGCAGCAGGGCCTCGACGCCCACTCCGGTCTTCGCCGAGACCGGCAAGACGTCCGCCGCATCGAGGCCCACGACGTCCTCGATCTCCTGGGCCACGCGATCCGGGTCCGCCGACGGCAGGTCGATCTTGTTGACGACCGGAATCAGCTCGAGATTCGCATCGACGGCGAGGTAGGCGTTGGCGAGCGTCTGGGCCTCGATGCCCTGCGCCGCGTCGACGATCAGCAAGGCCCCCTCGCAGGCGGCGAGTGCGCGCGAGACCTCGTACGAGAAGTCGACGTGGCCCGGCGTGTCGATCAGATTCAGGATGTAGTCCTGACCGTCCTCCGCCGGGAACAGCATCCGCACGGTCTGAGCCTTGATCGTGATGCCCCGCTCGCGCTCGAGATCCATGTTGTCCAGGAACTGATCGCGGCGCTCTCGCTCCGAGAGGGCGTGGGTCGCCTCCAGCAACCGATCGGCGAGCGTGCTCTTGCCGTGGTCGATGTGGGCGATGATGCAGAAGTTTCGGATGCGCGATTGATCGACGCTCATCCCGGATTCTCCTGAGCGGACCCATCGGGTCGCTCGGATGATTCAGTGGAGGAGAGGGCGGCGACGGCGCCCTGCCTCGCCTCCCGCGAGGCCGAGCCCGGAGAGTCGTCGCTCCTCAGATGCTCCGCGAGAGCCTCGCGCCAGGGGCGCATCTCGATGCCCAGGGACCGGGCTCGCGCGCAATCGAGAACCGAGTAGGCCGGACGGGTGGCGGCGGTCGGAAACGCCGAGGTGGGGACGGCGTCGATGGTCACATCCGAGTAGCCCGCCCGATCGAGCGCCTCGCGGGCCAGCTCCCACCAGGTCGCCTCGCCGGCGTTTCGCAGGTGGAGGAGCCCGGAGACCCGGGACTCGTCGGACCGGACCCGGCGACAGACGTCCAGCAGGGCTCGAGCCAGATCGGCGGCCGCGGTGGGGGCGCCGCGCTGGTCGTCGACGACCCGCAGCGGCCCCTCGACCTCCCCTCGCCGCCTCTTCTCGGCCTGGTCCAGAACGGCGGCCACGAAATTCCTTCCAGGCCCGAAGACCCAGCTCGTCCGAACGACCAGAGCCGTCGGATCGGTGCCGAGCACTGCGACCTCTCCCGCGCGCTTGCTCGAGCCGTAGACGGTCCGGGGATCGCTGGGATCGTCCTCGCCGTAGGGCCGCGTCCCGTCTCCCGGAAAGACGTAGTCCGTCGAGACGTGCACGAGCCGGACTCCCCGCTCCGAGAGGGCGCGAGCGCACTCCGCCGGGGCGAGGGCATTCACTCGATAGGCGAGCGCGGACTCGCTCTCGCAGGCATCGACCTTCGTGAAGGCGGCCGCGTTCACCACGACCTCGGGATCGGCTCCGGTCTCGCCCAGCAATCGCGCGAGCGAGGCGGGCACGCGCTCCGGCTCCGCGAGATCGACCTCTTCCCGAGTCGCCGCAAAGGCGAGCTCGAGGTCGGGCGCAGCCTCGATCTCGCGCACGAGGCACCGACCGAGCTGCCCCAGCGCTCCCAGCACGCCGATCCGCAGCGGCGTCGAGAGATCCTTCCCTCCGGACTGCCTCTTCATGAGCCCGAGCGCGCCTCCATCGAGACCACCCAGGTCGGAAGACGCTCCTCCCGCTTGAGGCGCTCTGCGAGACCCTGCGCAGGCTCCTTGCCCTCGACCGGCTGGACCCGAACTCGCCAGCGTTTGCCCTCGTCCGAGGCCGGGATCAGCTCGACCGGGTAGCCCTTCTCCCGGAGCTCCCGGGTCAGGCGCAGCGCCGCCGAACGATCCGAGAACGCACCGACCTGAATGGCCCAGGTCCCACGCGCGTTCGAGGGCGCCGTCGCTCGGGCCGACGCCCTCGCCCGATCACCGGGGTCGTCGTCTCCCTCTGCCGACGGGCTCCGCTCGTCCAGGGGACCCGCGGCGGCCACGACCGGCAGCGATGCCGTCGCGGACGGACGCGGCTCCGCCTCCCGGCCGAGCGGACGCGGCCTCGGCTCGAGCGGAGCCCTCGCCGGGTCGGGCTCCCCGACCTCGACCGGCTGCGTCCCAGCGGCCGGCGGGAGCCGACCCGCCATGCTCTCGGGAGAGCCGACTCCATCGTCTCCCCGACGCTCGCCGGGGGCACCGAGCCGAACCGACTCACCCTCGCCGCGCAGGTGTCCGGCGAGCAGGGTCGGCTCCTCGGAGAGGATCCCGATCACGAGCCCCGCTCCGAAGCCCACCCCGATCAGCAGAAGCAGTCGTCCCGCTGCCCGCACGATGCCCCCCGGCCGAAGACCTCGTCCGCGGGACGCCGTCATCACATGCGCTCCGGCGCGCTCACGCCGAGCAGCCCGAGCCCGCTGGCGAGGACGTTCCGCACGGCCAGCGCCAGTCCGAGCCGCGCGGACGAGAGATCTTCGTCCGGCGAGATCACGCGATGCCGATCCCCGTCCTGGAGGTAGGGATTCCACATGCCGGCGACCTCGCGAAGGTAGTAGGCGACGTGATGCGGCTCGCGGCTCTCCGCCGCGCGTGCGACCACCTCCGGGAACGTGGCGAGCTTCCTCACGAGGTCGATCTCTTCGGGAAGATCGAGGCGAGCCGCATCGAAGGCATGAGCGGCGGGCATCTCGATCCCGGATTCCCGGGCCTTGCGCTCGATGCCATGGGTCCGGGCATGCGCATACTGGACGTAGTAGGCGGGGTTCTTCCTCCAGTTCTTGTCCTTCGCCAGGTCCAGGTCGAAATCGAGGTGACCATCGGGCTTGCGCTCGATCATGAAGAAACGAAAGACGTCGGCCCCCACGTCGTCGACGAGCTCGTCGATGGTCACGAAGGTCGCCTTGCGCGTCGACTGCTTCACGCGCTCCCCGCCCGACGTGATCGTCACGAATTGATGCATCACGAGCTCGATTCGTTCCGGATCCACGCCGAGGACGCCCGTCGCTTCCCGGACGAAGGGGAACTGCTCGATGTGGTCGGCTCCCTGAACGTCGATCACCCGATCGAAGCCGCGCCGGAACTTCTCCCGGTGATAGGCGATGTCGGGCATCAGGTAGGTGGGCTCGCCGCTGCTCTTGACGACCACCCGATCCCGATCGAGGCCTCGCTCGGTCGCGCGGAGCCAGACGGCTCCGTCCGCCTCGTAGATCAATCCCGCCGCGCTCAGATCGGCGAGCGTCTCCTCGATCTTTCCGTCTTCGTAGAGGCTTCGCTCGTTGTAGTAGACGTCGAAATGGACGCCAATCCGTTCGAGCGTCCGTTCGATGTCCGCGAAGATCACGCGCTGTGCCTCTTCTCGGAAACGGCCTTCACCGGGCTCGTCGATCCAGGACTCGCCCTCGACCTTCTCGAGGTTCGCCGCGATCTCGACGATGTACTCGCCCTGGTAGCCGTCCTTGGGGAAGACGACCGGAAGCCCGTCCCGCTCCTCCTGCCAGAGCTTCTCGGGATCCGTCAGCGCCTCCGCGGAGGGCGGCGCCGCACGGCCCAGCCTCTCGAGATACCGCGCCTTGACGGAGTCTCCCAGCACCCGCATCTGTCGGCCGCCGTCGTTGAAATAATACTCTCGGGTGACTTCCCAGCCCGTGGCCTCGAGCAGGCGCGCGATGCAGTCGCCCAGGACGGCCTGGCGGCCGTGACCCGTCGAGAGGGGCCCCGTCGGGTTCGCCGACACGAACTCGACCTGGACCCGGCGCTCGCCCCCGGGAGCCAGATCCGACCGTCCATATTCCTCACCCGCGGCGATGATCGCGTGGACCAGATCCTGCCAGCCTGCCTCCGCCAGCTCGACGTTCAGGAAGCCCGGACCGGCCACCTCGCTCCGCGCCACGAGTCCGCCCGCATCGTCGAGGCGCTTCGCCAGCTCCTCCGCGATCTCGCGCGGATTACGCCGAAGGCGCTTGGCCAGGAGCATGGCTGCATTGCACGAGAAGTCGCCGTGCTGCTTCTGACGCGGGACCTCGATCGCGAAATCGGGGAGCGCCCCGGAATCACCCGCTGCGTCGAGCAGCTCGCGGAGTGCGAGCTCGACCTGCTGTCGAAGCTGCTCCTTCACCTCTCACCTCTTCTCCCGTGAGCCCGACCCGATCTCCCGTGGGTCCGATCCGAGCGGCGACGGACCGGGCAGATCTTCCTGACCGACCCGACCGAATCGAACGACGATCTCGCCCGGTCGAACCAATCCGAGATCCTCCCGGATCGCCCTCTCCAGGGCCTCCGGACCCGCCTCCAGCGCCGAGATCTCCTGTCTGAGGAACCGGTTCTCACGACCCAGCGCATCCACTCGCGCCCGCGAGTCCTCGAGGTCGGCTCGGAGCTCTCGCCAGATCTGGAGGCCCGTCTTCTCGTCGAGCAGAGCGGAAGCCACGACGATGGCAATCAGCACCATCCCTGCCGTTAGCGCCTTCACGCACTCCCCCTCGTCCCCGGATCGAAAGAACCTGGCCTTCGTCCGGACGTCTCGAGCCATGGGGTGGCTCCGGGAAGGTACCGAACTCGGTCGCCCCCAGCAGGGGCCCGGACCCGGACGGCTGGCTCAGGACTGCCCGGGCGCTCCCGTTGCGGTCGGCGACCTACCCTCTTCCGGGACGATCAACGCCCGAATGCGGTCTTCGTACTCCCGGGCGTCCCATACCCGGGGGCCCACGTACCGCTCGACGATGCGCCCGTCCCGATCGATCAGGAGGGACTCGGGCACGCCCATGGTCTGATAGGCCTCGTAGACCCGACCGCTCGGGTCGAGCAGGATCGGGAAGGAGAGCTCCATCTTCGCCTGGAAGGCCGCCACGTCCTCGGGGTCCTCATCGATCGACACGGCCACCAGCTCGAACTCGTCACTGGGCAAGGCGGCATGTAGCCGGTCCATCGCGGGCATCTCGCTCTCGCAGGGCTCGCACCACGTCGCCCAGAAATTCACGAGCACGACCCGGCCTCTCAAGTCGGCCAGCGAGAGACGGTCCGTCGCTTGCGGCGCCCGCTCGGAGTCCTGATCCGACTCCAGTCGCGGCAGATCGAAGGCCGGTGCCGTCGATCCCCGGACCACCGGAGGCGCGCCGACGTCACTCTGCAGGACGAGCACGACCGCCACCACCAGGACTGCCGCGCCGAGCAGCAGGCTCGGCACGATCGAGCTTCCGTCACTCGGCCCGGCCCCGCCCGCTTCCGCCCGCGCGTCCGGACCTTCGCCTTGCGAGGGTCCCGGACTCAGGCGCCGCTCTCCTGGCCTTCCCGATCGACGAGCTCGATGATCGACATCGGCGCGGCGTCGCCTGCTCGCTGCCCGAGCTTGATGACGCGCGTATAGCCGCCGGGGCGCTCGCGATACCGATCCGCCAGCTCCGCGAACACCTTCGACGTCACGTCCTTGCTCCGGATCGTCTGGAGCGCCTGGCGACGCGCGTGGAGCGTGCCTCGCTTGCCCAGCGTGATCATCTTCTCGGCCACGCCGCGAAGCTCCTTCGCCTTCGCGTCGGTGGTCCGGATCTGCTCGTGCTCGAGCAACGACGTCACCATGTTGCGCAGCAATGCCTTCCGGTGGGCGCTGGTGCGCCCGAGCTTTCTCGCGGATTTACGGTGATTCATGTCAGGCCTCGCGCTGCTCCCGCATCCGCTCGAGATCCTTGCGCGGGGGGAGGTTGTCGATCGTCATGCCCAGACTGAGACCCAGACTCGCGAGCGTCTCTTTGATCTCGTTGAGCGATTTCCGACCGAAGTTCTTCGTCTTGAGCATCTCCGCTTCGGTCTTCTGCACGAGCTCGCCGATGAAGCGGATGTTCGCGTTCTGCAGGCAGTTCGCCGACCGCACGGAGAGCTCGAGCTCGTCCACCGACTTGAAGAGGTTCGGATTCAGGGGCTCCGGCTCGTCCACGTGGGAGGTCGGGGCCTCGGCCTGCTCCTCGAAGTTGATGAAGATCGTGAGCTGCTCCTTCAGGATCTTCGCCGCGAAGGCCACGGCGTCCGCCGGATCGATCGCTCCGTCGGTCCAGAGCTCCAGGTTCAGCCGATCGAAATCGGTCTCGCGGCCGACGCGAGCAGGCGTCACCGTGTAGTTGACCCGGCGGATCGGAGAGAAGACCGAATCGATCGGCACCGTCCCGATCGGCATGTCCTCGGTCTTGTTCCGGTCGGCCAGCACGTAGCCCTTGCCCAGGTCGACGGTGGCCTCCATCTCGAAGTCGGAATCCGGCCCCAGAGTGCAGATCTTGTGCTCCGGGTTCATGACCTCGACCGTCTGATCATCGGAGATCAGGTCACCGGCGACGACGATCCCCTCGCCGGACTTCTTCACCCGGATCGTCTTGGGTCCCTGAGCGTTCATGCGGACCCGGACGTCCTTCAGGTTCAGCACGATCGTCGCCACGTCTTCCATCACGCCGGGGATGGTCGAGAACTCGTGAAGCACGCCGTTGATCCGGATGTTCGTGATCGCGGCTCCCTGGAGCGAAGAGAGCAGCACTCGCCTCAAGGCGTTCCCGAGAGTCGTCCCGAAGCCCCGCTCGAGCGGCTCACAATGGAAACGCCCGTAGGTGGAGGTGAGTGTGTCTTCCTCGACCTCGAGACGACGCGGGCGAATCAGCTCTCGCCAGTTGCGTGCGATGACCTCGTCTTGCATCGGAACCCCCTTCCGTCCTCAATTCCAGAGACGGCAGTCCGTTCGTTCGGTCGGCCACCGGGTAGGCCGATCCGTTTCTACTTTCGTTCGGCGAAGACATGGACGATCCCGGCGACGCCGTCCGCCGCGAGATCGAGCCACCCCTCGACTTTCCCTTGGCGCCCTAGCGGGAGTAGAGCTCGACGATCAACTGCTCGTCGATCGGAAGCGTGATGTCCTCTCGCTGCGGCATGGCCTTCACCGTGCCCTTCATCTCGTCCTTCTCGATCTCGAGCCACTGCGGCACGGCGCGCCCCTCGAGCGTCTCGAGCGCGCCACTGATGCGCTCGACCTTCTTCGAGCGATCCCGGACCTCGATCGTCCACCCCGGCTTGACGAGCATGCTGGGGGTGTGAGCCTTCCTGCCGTTGACGAAGAAGTGCCCGTGCTTCACCAGCTGCCGGGCCTCCGCACGGGAGGTGACGTAGCCGAGTCGGTAGATCACGTTGTCCAGTCGACGCTCGAGCAGCATCAAGAGGTTCGCGCCCGCCCGGCCCCGCATGCGCGAGGCCTTGTCGAAGGTGCTGCGGAACTGCTTCTCGAGCAGCCCGTACATCCGCTTCACCTTCTGCTTCTCGCGAAGCTGCACGCCGTAGTCCGAGAAACGGACGCGTCCCTGGCCGTGCTGGCCCGGCGGATAGGCCCGGCGCTCGATGGCGCACTTCTCGGTGAAGCAACGATCGCCCTTCAGGAAGAGCTTCGTGCCCTCCCGACGACACAGTCGACAAACGGATCCCGTATACCTTGCCATACCTGATCTTCCTGGCCCGGAACGCGCCCGGGCGATGAATGAGAACGAGCTAGACGCGCCGACGCTTCGGCGGGCGGCAGCCGTTGTGGGGAATCGGCGTGACGTCACGAATCATCGTGATCTTCATGCCGGCGGCCTGGAGAGCGCGGAGCGCCGATTCGCGACCGCCCCCCGGTCCCTTGACGTACACGCCGAGGGAGCGGACCCCGTGCTCCTGAGCCTTGCGGGCGCATTCCTCCGCGGCGATCTGAGCGGCGAAGGGCGTCGACTTCTTCGACCCCTTGAAGCCCTGCTGACCACAGCTCGACCAGGCGACCGCATTCCCGCCGACGTCGGTGATCGTGATGACCGTATTGTTGAAGGTCGACTGGATGTGAGCCACACCCGATTGGATGTTCTTCTTGACCTTCTTCTTCGTCTTCTTGGCAACCATCTATTCGCTTCCGTTATTTCTTGGCAATCTTCTTGCCAGCGATCGTCTTGGCCGGACCCTTGCGCGTTCGCGCGTTCGTGTGGGTCCGCTGGCCCCTCACGGGCAGGCCGCGTCGATGACGGAGCCCCCGGTAGCAGCCGATGTCCATCAACATCTTGATGTTCTGGTTGACCTCTCGCCGGAGATCGCCCTCGACCTTGTAGTCGCGCTCGATGATCTCTCGCAGGCCGATCGTCTCCGCCTCCGACAGATGCTCCGTCCGGGTCCCCGGGTCGATCGAGGCCTTCTGGCAGATCTCCAGGGCCTTCGTGCGACCGACGCCGTAGATATAGGTCAGCGAAATCTCGATCCGCTTGTTTCGCGGCAAGTCGACGCCTGCAATGCGTGCCATGATCGTTCCTACGTCTCGTCCCGCCCTCCCTCGGAG
>CAYXLY010000023.1:0-19016 GCA_964466005.1 uncultured Spirochaetaceae bacterium
AACTCGAGCGCCTGCAGCACCGGGACGGAGGCCCTGGCGATGGGGCTCGAGCGCATCCGGGCGGGTCTGGCCGATCGCATGCTCTGCGGCGGCGCCGAGGCGGCGAGCCACTATATCTGGTCCGGATTCGACGCGATGCGCGTGCTCAACCGCGGCTCGAACGACCAGCCGGAGAAGGCCTCGCGTCCGATGAGCGCCTCCGCGGGCGGCTTCATCCCGGGCTCGGGCGCCGGCGTCGTCCTGCTGGAGAGCCTCGAGAGCGCGCTCGAGCGCGGGGCCTCGATCCACGCCGAGCTGGTCGGCGCCGGCATCAACTGCGGAGGCCATCGGATGGGAGGCAGCATGACCGCGCCGAACCCGACGAGCGTCCAGCGCTGCATCGCCGACGCGCTCGCCGACGCCGGGGTCACGCCCGATCGCGTGGACGCGATCAACGGCCACCTCACGGCTACGGGCGCCGATCCGAAGGAGATCGCCTCCTGGGCAAAGGCGCTCGAGCGCGAGCCGGGCCGACTCCCGCCCGTCACGGCGACCAAGAGCATGATCGGTCATGCGCTCGGCGCGGCCGGCGGCATCGAGTGCGTGGCCTCCGTGCTGATGGTCGCCCGCGGCTTCGTCCACCCCTCGATCAACTGCGAGGACGTGCATCCGGAGATCGAGCCCCATGCGGCCTCGATTCCACACGAAGCGATGGAGATGCCGGACCTCGACGTGCTCGTGAAGGCGGGCTTCGGGTTCGGGGACGTCAACGCTTGCCTGGTCTTCAAGCGCTACAAGGCGTAGCCGCTCGGGAGCGCGGCATTCCGGAGCGAAGCGCCGGGAAGCCGTCGATCGGATCATCCAGGACCCGGGCTGCGGGTCGACATGCATGAGGAGTGAAGCGGATGGAACAGTCGGAAGTCATGGATCGGGTGGTCAAGATTCTGACTCCCTGGGTCAAGGACGAGGCAGCGCTCGAGAACGTGTCCATGGAGACGAACATCCTCGAGGACCTGAAGGTCAACTCGGCTCGTCTCGTCGACGTCGTCATCGCCTTCGAGGACGACTTCGACATCGAGATCGCGGACGAGGACGTGGACCAGGTCAACACCGTGGGTGACGCGGTGAACCTGATCTCGGGGAAGCTCTAGTCCGGCCCCGCGGAGGGGTCGGACCGGGGGATGATCGTGGCGAGCCGTTCGAGCGGGAACGAGTCGCAATCGGATCGAGCGGGATCGAGCGCGCGTCCCGATCGCGTCGATCCCCGGCTCGTCGAGCGGCACGCATGCCAGCGTCGCGTCAGCTGGCTGGCGGCGCCGCTCTGGATCGGCCTCTCGGTGCTCGTGATGCGGCTCTATTTCGGATACCGCATCGCGAACGTGAGCGCGCTTCGCGCCCAGTACCGGGCCATTCGAAGACAGTCGGATGCGCCGCTGCTGGTCTGTGCGAATCATCTCACGTTGATCGACTCCTTCCTGGTCGCGTGGTCGATGGGATCCCCGGGCTACTGGCTTCGCCACTTCGACGAGCTGCCCTGGAACACGCCGGAGCGGACGAATTTCGGGCGGACCTGGCTCGCCCGCAGCCTGATCTTCGTGGCCAAATGCATCCCGATCACGCGCGGCGGCGCGAGAGAGGACGTCGGCGACGTGCTCGAGCGCGTGAGATACCTGCTGCAGCAGGGCGAGACCGCGCTGCTCTTTCCCGAGGCCGGGCGCAGCCGGTCGGGTCGGGTCGAGGAGAGCGCGGCGGCCTGGGGAGTGGGGCGCGTGGTGGGGTCCGTGCCGGGATGCCGCGTGCTCTGCGTCTATCTGCGGGGACGACGGCAGGAGACCTGGAGCGATTTTCCCGCGCGCGGCGACGTCATGGAGGTCTCGATGTCCTGCATCGAGCCCAAGAGCGACTCCCGCGGCGTCCGGCGATCGCGCGATCTCGCCCAGCAGATCGTGCGAGAGCTGATGCGAATGGAGGCAGAGCATCTCCGTGATCGGTAACGACGTCGTCGACCTCCGGGACGCGGACAGCCAGCCGGAGAGCTTCAGTCCGCGCTTCGACGCCCGCGTCTTCGACGACGTGGAGCGGCGCGCCATCGAGCGCGATCCACGCCCGCTCGCCCGGCGCTGGGCGCATTGGGGAGCGAAGGAGGCAGCCTACAAGCTGGCGCGCCAGGTCGATCCCCGCTTCGTGTTCGCGCCGATCCGGCTGGTGGCCCGCTTCGAGGCCGCGCCCGCCGCGCCGGGTCGACGGCTCGTCCGCGCCGGGCGTCTCACGCTGCCCCCGGTCGCCGGTGCATGGGGTCGCGAGGTCGAGCTGAGGAGCTTCGAGGCGCCCGACTGCGTCCATGTGATCGCGCTTCCCGCCGGTGCCGACTGGGAGGCCGTCGAGTCCCGGGTGACGGAGCGGAGAGCGGACGACGCGGAGCCGGGCGATGCCGTGCGGCGCCTCGCGCGACGCGAGGTCGCCCGCAGCGTGGCGGTGCCCGAGGCGCGCCTCACGATCGGGCGCCGCGGCCGGATCCCGACGCTCGAGCTCGACGGGGAGGCCACGGCGCTCTCCCTCTCCCTCTCCCATCACGGGCGGTGGATCGCGTACGCGATGACCTGTGCGACGACCTGCGGGCAGACCGGCGCGACGACCGACGGGATGACGCCCTCTCCCGATCCGACCCTCTCCCGGAGCAGCGCGCGCCGCCCCGGGACCCCGACCCCTCGAAACGGACCCGGAGCGATGAATTGGCAGACGACCTGAAGCGCGAGGACGAAGGGATCCGACGCATCGAGCGTCTGGCGATCGTGAATCGCGGCGAGTCGGCCGTGCGCTGCCTGCGAACGGCGAAGATCCTCCGGGAGCGGGAGGGAGGCGGGCTCGAGACCCTCGCTCTCTTCACACCCCCGGACCGGGACGCACCCTTCGTGCGCCAGGCGGACCGGGCCTTCGAGCTGCCGGCGTCGCGGGGCGCCGTGGCCGCCTATCTCGATCACGATGCCGTGATCGCCGCGCTGCGCGAGGCCCGGGCCGACGCGGTCTGGCCGGGCTGGGGCTTCGTCGCGGAGGATCCGGTCTTCGTCGACCGGCTCGCGGCCGAGGGCATCGTCTTCCTCGGCCCGCCCGCCGAGGCCATGCGCGCGCTCGGTGACAAGATCACCTCGAAGCTGCTGGCCGAGAAGGCGCGGGTTCCCGTCACCGCGTGGAGCGGAGGCGCCCTCGCCGACGAGCAGGAAGCCCTCGAGCATGCGAAGCGGATCGGCTTTCCGGTCGTCCTGAAGGCCACCGCCGGCGGCGGCGGCCGCGGCATCCGGATCGTCGAGCGCGAAGAGGATCTCGCGGAGGCCTTCCGCTCGGCCCAGGCCGAGGCGGCCGCGGCCTTCGGCAACGGCGCGCTCTTCGTCGAGGACATGGTCCAGGGCGGTCGGCATATCGAGGTGCAGGTCGCAGCCGACGAGCACGGCCACGCCGTGGCCTTCGGATGCCGCGACTGCTCCGTGCAGAGGAGACACCAGAAGGTGTTGGAGGAGGCGCCGCCTCCGGGCGTCTCCGACGAGCTGATCGGTCGGCTCGAGGACTCGGCGGTGCAGCTCGTCCGACACGTCGGCTATCGGGGCGTCGGGACGGTCGAGTTCCTGCTGACCGGCGAGAGCTTCTTCTTCCTCGAGGTCAATCCCCGCCTCCAGGTCGAGCACGGCATCACCGAGGAGATCGCGGGGATCGATCTCGTCGAGATCCAGATCCGGATCGCCCGGGGCGAGTCGATCGGCGAGATCCCCTTCCATCGAGAGGGAGCGGCGATCGAGGCCCGCGTCTGTGCCGAGGACCCCGACGAGGGATTCCTGCCGTCGCCCGGTCGCATCGCCCTCTTCGAGCCCGCGCGCGGGCCCGACACGCGCGTCGACTCCGGGGTGACGACCGACACCGTCGTCTCGTCGGACTTCGACTCGCTGATCGGCAAGGTGATCGCGGTGGGCGCGGATCGATCGCAGGCGATCGCCCGGCTGACCTGCGCCCTGCGCGACCTCGAGCTGGTGGTGGCGAACGGCGCGACCAACAAGGGCTATCTGCTCGACATCCTGGCGAGCGACGACTTCCGCCGCGGCGGCGTGGACACGCGCTGGCTCGATCGATGGAGCGCGGCGCGACCGAGCATCGTCGACTCCCATCCGCTGCTCGCCCGGGACGCCCTCGTGGCGGCGGCGATCCTCTCGTACCAGCGCACCCGAGCCACGCTGCGCACCGGCATCTTCTCGGGTCAGGGCAGCCGGGATCGTCTCCCCTCCTCGGACGGACAGCAGGTCGATCTCTCGTTCGAGGGCGAGAGCTACAGGCTGAAGGTGTACGCGATCGGCTCGTGGCGCTATCGGGTCCATCTCGAGGGCGTCGCCGTCGGCGCGACCATGCGCGAGGAGGGCGCGCACGCGGCCCGGCTGATCATCGACGACCGGGTCCGCCGGATCCTCTACGACGCGACCGACCTCGGGCTGCGCCTCGAGGTCGACGGCCATCCCCTTCGCTTCGGCCTGCAGACCGCCGGCCAGGTCCGCTCGGGCACGCCGGCCGTCGTCGTCTCCATCCACGTCGCGGTCGGCGACGTCGTCTCCGCCGGACAGCCTCTCGGCCTGCTCGAAGCGATGAAGATGGAGATCGGCTTCCAGGCTCCGGTCGCCGGCACGATCAAGGAGATCGTGGCGCAGAAGGGGCAGCAGGTCGCCGCGGGCGACGTGATCCTCGTGATCGAGGAGTCGACCGAGGAAGCCGAGGACGCCTCCGCGCGGACCCGGCTGAGCCTGCCCGAGCAGGCCGATCCCCTGGCTCTGCTCTTCGAGCCGGACGACGAGCGCGTCCTCGGCGACCCCGATCTCGTCACGGCGGATCGGGCGGACCTCGCGGCCCGGCGCTTCGCGATCGATGCGGCTCGCGAGGAGATCCGTCGGGTGCTGCTCGGCTACGACGCGAATCCCGATCGGGCGGAGCTGCTCACGGCCTTTCTCGAGGCCCCCCTGCCCGAGACGATCTCCGAGAGCTTCTGTCGGGAGCTCGCCGAGATCCGTCACGAGCTCACGGCCTTCGCGGACGTCGAGGAGCTCTCGATCCGCGCCCCGAGCGCCTCGGTGTCGGGCCAGTCGGGTCCCTCGAACAACGCGCGCCTGCGGATGTACGTCCGGCGGGTCGAGGCCGAGGGGGCGGGCATCGACGAGAGCTATCTCGAGCTCGTGAAGTCGGCGCTCTCGCATTACGGAGTGACGGGACTTGCACCGACGGATGCCCTGCGGCGCGCGCTGCTGCGGATCCTCAGCTGTCAGGCCGACAAGTCGCTGCGACTGGACCTGATCCATGGAGTCCTGCGCCGGATCACGGCGCTCGCCCAGTCGGGGATCTTCATGGGCGACGATCCGCGCCTGGCGCGCGCGCTCAACCGCATCGCCCGCATGCGGCCGCAGGTCAGCGACGCCGTCGCCGATGCGGCGCTCGAGGCGGCCTATGTGATCTTCCAGCAGCCGGGGATCGAGGAGCGGGCCCAGCGCTCCTCCGAGCGGGTCGAGAAATGGCTGGCCGCGGCGGAGCTGGACCTGGTGGCGCCGCCGGGAGACGTGCTGCTGGAGGTGGCGGCCTCGCCCCGCCGCGTCTTCGAGCGGGTCGGTCGCTGGATCGCGGGCACGGACTCGAACCGACGAGCGATCGCACTCGCCGCCCACGTCCAGCGTCGTTATGCGCCCAACGTGCCCGAGGCATATCGGGCGGTCCGGGTCGACGGTGAGCCCATCCACTGCGTGGAGTATCGGCAGGAGGGCGTCGTGCTGGCGGCGACGGGTCCGCCGGAGGAGACGGAGGCCTGGATGGACCGCCTGATGCGCGGTGCGGCCTCGCTTCTCGAGCACGATCCGAGCACGCCGATCCTGGCCCTCGAGTACCTGATTCCGCCGGGAATCGAGGTCGACTGGGACGGCGTCCTCGGCGCCCTCGAGAGCGCCTATCGGAATCCCGGATTCTCCTGGCGGATGACGGTGGGCCGGCTCTCGACGGATGGAGAGAGCGACGTCTACAAGACGCTCGTCCCGCGAGAGGGTCGGCTGGAGCTCGCCGAGGAAGATCTCGACCTCCACCCCGAGACCGCCGGTCGCATCGGATTGGATCGCTACCGGGCCTTCGATCTCGAGCGACTGCAGAGCGAGGAGGGCATCTACGCCTTCTATGGCCGGGCGCGGGACACGCCCGGCGACGAGCGGGTCTTCGTGCTCGCCGACGCCCGCGATCGCTCCCCGCAGCCGGGCCGCGAGCTCGCCAACCATCTCGGGACCTTCGAGCGCGTCTTCAATCGCGCCGCCCGACGATTGCGCACGATCCTGCAGACCCGGGATCCGCGCCGCCGCCTCCAGTGGAACCGGATCGCGATCTTCGTCGCTCCGCCGATCTTCCTCGATCCCGAGGTCGCCAACGAGATCGCCCGTCGACTCGCTCCGGCGACGCGCCATCTGGGTCTCGAGAAGGTCCTCGTCCGGATGAACCTGCTCGATCGGGAGAATCCCGAGGCCCCGCCGGAGCCCCAGGAGCTGGTGATCTCGGACGCGGGCGAGCAGCTCGAGCTTCTCTGGCGGCAGCCCCATGCCGCGCCCCTGATGCCGGCGAAGGAGTACGAGCGCAAGGTCGTCGCGGCGCGTCGCCGCCGGCTCATCTATCCCTACGAGATCGTCCGGATGTTGACGAGCGAGTCCTCCGAGGACGGACGGATCGAGGGCAGCTTCGAGGAGCACGACCTCGATCCGGCCAGCGAGGCGCCCCGGGCCGTCAGCGTCGCCGGCCGGCCCTATGGACAGAACCGCTCCGCCGTCGTCTTCGGACTGATCCGGACGCCCACCGAGAAGGTCCCGGAAGGCATGCTGCGCGTGCTGGTGCTTTCGGATCCCACGATGGGCATGGGCGCGCTCTCGACTGCCGAATGCGACCGGCTGGTCGCGGCGTTCGATCTCGCCGAGTCCCTCGACGTGCCGCTCGAGTGGGTGCCCGTCTCGTCGGGCGCGAAGATCGCGATGGACAGCGGGACCGAGAATCTCGACGCCACGGCCCGCGTCGTGCGTCGGATCGTGACCTTCACGCAGGCCGGGGGCGTCGTCCACGTCATCGTGCAGGGCGTGAACGTCGGCGCCCAGAGCTATTTCGACGCCCTGGCCACGATGCTCATGCATACCCGCGGCATCCTCGTGATGACGCAGAACGCCTCGATGGTGCTCACGGGCCGCGCGGCCCTCGAGGCCTCGGGCGGGGTCTCGGCGGAGGACGAGGTCGCGATCGGCGGCTTCGAGCGCATCATGGGGCCGAATGGCGAGGCGCAGTACTACGCGCGCAACCTGGCCGACGCCTATCACATCCTCTACGAGCACTACCGCTATACCTACGTCGTGCCGGGAGAGCCGGGGCCTCGTCCCTTTCCCACGACGGACTCCCGGGATCGCTCGATCGGCGAGACGCCGATCTCGAACGAGGACGCGGAGGGCCTCGCCACGGTCGGCGAGATCTTCGACGACGAGACGAATCCCGGCCGCAAGCGGCCCTTCTCGATGCGGGCCGTGATGAGGTCCCTGATCGACGAGGACGGCTCCCATCTCGAGCGCTGGAATGCCTGGGTGGGCGCCGAGACCGCGATCGTCTGGGATGCCCATGTGGGCGGCCGGCCCGTCTCCCTGATCGGGATCGAGAGCCGGAACGTGCCGCGCGAGGGCTACTACCCGCCCGACGGTCCGGAGGCGTGGAACGGCGGCACCCTCTTCCCGCAATCCTCGAAGAAGGTCGCCCGGGCCATCAATGCCGCGAGCGGCAACCGGCCGGTCGTCGTGCTCGCGAACCTGTCGGGATTCGACGGGTCGCCGGAGTCGCTGCGCAAGATCCAGCTCGAGAACGGCGCGGAGATCGCCCGGGCGGTCGTCAACTTCCGCGGGCCGATCTACTTCGTGGTGGTCTCGCGCTATCACGGCGGCGCCTACGTCGTCTTCTCGCAGGAGCTCAACCCGCAGATGAAGGCCGTCGCCCTCACGGGCTCCTACGCCTCGGTGATCGGCGGCGGTCCGGCGGCGGCGGTCGTGTTCAGCCGGGAGGTGCGAGCCCAGGCGCTCGACGATCCGCGGGTGAAGGACAAGACCGAGGTCGCGCGCCGGGCGCCGACGGAGGAGAACCGCGCGGAGCTCGATGCGGTCCTTCGGGAGGTCACCCTGGAGAAGCAGGCGGCGACGGCGGCGGAGTTCGACGCGATCCATACCGTCGAGCGGGCGCGCGAGGTGGGCTCGCTCTCCGAGATCATCGATCCCCGCGACCTGCGGCCGCGATTGATCGCGACGCTCGAAGAGTCCCTGCGCCGCGTGTGACGGGGCTCCGGGCGTCGATCGGCGGGCGTCTGATCGCGGCGGGACTCGCGACCCTCAGCGCGCTGGCGGGTCGCTCCTCGATGGATGCCGTCCTCTCGCTCGGAGGCGGCCTCGGGCGGGCCTGGCACCGGATCGGCGGCTGGCGGACGCGTCGGGTCCACCAGCAGCTCGCGCGCGCCTTCCCGGAGCACGATGCGGAGTGGGTCCGTCGATGCAGCGAGGGCGTCTTCGTCCATCTCGGTCGCGGGCTGGCCGAGCTCGTGCTGCTGCGGAGCGGACATCGCGCCGCGCTGCTCGACCGGGTCTGCATCGAGGGGCTCGAGCATCTCGAGGCGGCCCGTCGGGCCAGCGCGACGGGCGGGGTCCTCGTGGTGACCGCCCACCTGGGCAACTGGGAGCTGGCAGCCGCTCGCGTCGCGAGCCTGGGGCTCCCGATCTCGGTGGTCTACCGCGGTCTCCGCAGCCCGGCTCTGGACGAGGCGCTGAAGGGCCTGCGCGTGGGCGCCGGGACGGGATCGGGGCCGGCGGCGCCTGCACCCGATCCGGACTTCGAGCAGCTGGCGATGGGACGCGCCGGCCTCGGCGTGATCCGCGCGCTCCGACGCGGACGCCTCGTGCTGGTGCTGCTCGACCAGAACGCGCGGCGCAGTGAAGGCGTCTTCGTGCCCTTCTTCGGCCGCCCGGCCAGCACGCGGGTCGGACCCGCGCGGATCGCCCGGGCCCTCGACGTCCCGGTGGTGCCGGCCTCGATCGTGCGGACGCCGGACGGCCGGCGGCATCGGATCCGGATCGAGCCCGCGCTCTCGCTCGCGGCCGCATCGTCGGGCGGATCCGAGCGCTCGCCCGCGAGCCAAGGCGCGGCCGAGAGCGGCGACGAGCCGGAGCGACTCGCGCTCCAGCGCGACGTGGCGGAGATGACCGCCGTCCTCGAGCGATGGATCCGGGAGTCTCCCGACCAGTGGATCTGGACGCACGGCCGCTGGCGCACCCGGCCCCGGGAGTCCGATTACCCCCTGGGATCTCCAGCAGGCCATTCGACCGTGTGATAGCGTCCTCGGGTGTGCGTCGAGCGCCTGTTTGCGGCGGCTCGCCGGGCTGTGAGAACATCTCCTCGGCCCTGCGCGCTCAGGACCCGGGCCACGGCGCCCGGATGCACGACCCCTGGAGAGGATTCGTGAAGAAGCCCGATGCGGATGCGCCCGCAGCCCCTGCCGTCCCGGCCCCGCCCGACTCGCCCCCTGCGGCGTCCGCGGTGAGCGAGCGCGAGACGGCCCCGATTCCGACCCGCGCGGAGACCGAGCGGGAGGTGGAGTCCTGGGTCTCCGAGGCGGTCGCCGGCCGGGGAATCTCCCGCGCTCGGGCCGAGGCGCTGGGGCGCTCGCTCGGCGACGACCGGATCCGGAGCGTGCTCGCCGAGGGCGCACGCGCGATCAAGCAGGCCGAGACCGCCGATCGGGTGACGGTCTCCCGCAACGTCTTCATCCCCCTCACCAACCTCTGCCGCAACCGCTGCGCCTACTGCACCTTCGCCAAGCTGCCGGACTCGGCCGAGGCGCAGACCTACAGCCTCGAGGAGGTGGCCGAGGTGGTGCGCGGCGGAGTCGCGACGGGCTGCGTCGAGGCCCTGATGTGTCTCGGCGACAAGCCCGAGATCGCCTACGGCAGCTATCGCGAGATGCTCGCCGCACGCGGGCTCTCCAGCACGACCGACCTGATCTACGAGGCCTGCCGTCTCACGATCGAGAAGGGCATGCTCCCGCATACCAATGCCGGCATCCTGACGAAGGAGGAGATGGCCCGGCTGCGCCCCGTGAACGCGTCGATGGGGCTGATGCTCGAGACGACGAGCGAGCGCCTCCGTCAGAAGGGAATGCCCCATTTTCATGCTCCCGACAAGGAGCCTTCGCGGCGCATCCGGATGCACGAGGAGGCGGGCGAGCTGAAGATCCCCTTCACGAGCGGGCTCCTGCTCGGCATCGGCGAGAACGACGCCGAGCGGGTCGACACCCTGTGGACGATCCGCGACCTCGCCGAGCGCTACGGCCACGTCCAGGAGGCGATCGTCCAGCCCTTCCATCCCAAGCCCGGCACGAAGATGCGAGCGGCCCACTCCCTCGCGGACGACATCGTGATCGGCTGGGTCGCGCTCGCGCGTCTGATCCTCCCGCGCACGGTCCATCTCCAGGCGCCGCCCAACCTGGGCTCCGACATGCTGCCGCGGCTCCTCGACGCCGGAGTCGACGACTGGGGCGGCGTCTCGCCCGTCACCGTCGACTTCATCAACCCCGAGGCGCCCTGGCCGGCGCTCCGCCAGCTCCGCGAGGAGACCGAGCGGGCCGGCTTCGAGCTCTTCGAGCGGGGTCCCGTCTATCCCGACTGGATCCTGCATCGCCCCGATTTCTTCGACCCGCAGGTGCGGGCTCTGCTGCCGAAATATGCCACCGACGAGGGCTACGCGCAGCGAAAGAACGACCAGTCCGACGAGGAGGCCGCGTAGCATGTTCCGAAGACTCGAAGACGCCGTTTCGACCGATGTCCGTGGCCTGCTCGAGGGCGCGCTCGAAGGGCGAGAGCTGAGCCCCTCCGATGCCGTCCGGCTGCTCGAGGCCCGGGGGCCGGACTTCCACGCGCTGCTCGCCGCCGGCGACCTGGCGCGCCGCGAGGATTGCGGGGACGACGTGACCTACGTGGTCTGCCGCAACATCAACTTCACGAACGTCTGCTATGTCGGCTGCTCGTTCTGCGGCTTCGCGCGGCACAAGGACGACCCGCTCGACGCCTACGATCGCAGCCACGAGGAGATCCTCGAGAAATGCCAGGACGCGGTCGACCGCGGGGCGACCGAGGTCTGCATCCAGGGCGGCATCCACCCCAACAAGACCCACGAGCATTACCGCGAGATCCTGCGCGCGGTGAAGGGGCGCTTCCCCGACCTCCATATCCATGCCTACTCGCCCGAGGAGATGGACTTCGGGCATCGAAAGAGCGGCATGCCGCTCGACGAGTACCTGCGATGGCTGGTCGACGCCGGACTCGGCACGATGCCGGGCACCGCCGCGGAGATCCTCGACGACGAGATCCGCGACATCCTGTCGCCGAAGAAGCTGCGCACGGATCGCTGGGTCGAGATCGTCAAGGCGGCCCATGGCATCGGCCTGCGTTCGACCTCGACGCTCATGTACGGCCACATCGAGGAGCCTCGGCACGTCGCCGCCCATCTCGATCTGCTCCGGGAGATCCAGAAGGAGACCGGCGGCTTCACCGAGTTCGTGCCGCTCGGCTTCATCCACGAGCGCAATCTCCTCTACAACCTGCTCGGCGCGCGGCCCGGCCCTTCGATGGAGGAGGACCTTCGGATCATCGCCGTGTCGCGTCTATTCCTCCGCCCCTGGATCCGCAACATCCAGGTCTCCTGGGTCAAGATGGGCCACAAGCTGGGCCAGATGGCGCTCAGCGCCGGCGCCAACGACTTCGGCGGGACCCTGATGGAGGAGTCGATCAGCCGCGAGTCCGGAGCCGATCACGGCGAGAACACGCCGCCCGAGGAGTTCCGCAGGCTGATCCGGGAGCTCGGCCGCGTTCCGGTCGAGCGCACGACGCTCTACGACGTCGTCCAGCGCTTCGAGGACCCGGCCCTCGATCCCCCCTCCCGCGAGCCGAGTGCGACCCCGGTGCTGTCGGGACCCGCGCGCTCGCGCCGACAGCTCGGGAAGGGGAAGAAGGAGCCCGCGGTGGAGGCCGTTTCCGCCGTCTGAGCCCGTGCCGGCTCTTCTCCGGCTCTTCTCCGGCTCTTGTCCGGATCCGACTCCCCATCCGACTCCGTATCCCGTCTCTGGGGCCGGTCAGGGAGACGTCGGGTCGGTGCGGTCCGTCGAGCCCCGCTGCTTCAGGGTCTGATCGATGCGCTCGCTGAGGGCCTCGACCTGATAGCGCACGGGCGCGTTCTCGAGGACCTGTCGCTCGATGCGCTGGATGGCATTGCGCACGGAGGGATGGTCGCGGCCCAGCGCCCGGCCGATCTCGCCGAAGGACGCCTCCGTGTAGCGATGGGCCAGGTACATGGCGAGCTGTCGCGGGACGAGCACGTCCCGCCGGCGGGAGCGCGAGGCCAGGGTCTCCGGCCGCTTGCCGAAGAACGCGGCGACGATGCGGACGATCTCGCCGACGGCGATGGTGCGCGGCGCGAGACGCGGGCTCGCGGCCATCTTGAGCGCGACCGCGTCGCGCGTGAGATCGAGATCGATGGGCTGGCCGAGTAGCGACGAGGTCGTGACGACCTGGATCAGGACGCTCTCGATGTCCCGGACGCTCCCCTCGGTCGACTCGACCAGCAGGTCGAGACAGTCCGGAGGCAGTCGGACGCCGCCCGCCGCGGCCTTCGCCCGCAGGATGTTGCGGCGCACGAGCGCATCGGGAGGCTCGAGCTCCGCCACGAAGCCCCGGCTCATCTGTGCGCGCATCCGATCGTCGAGTCCGGAGAGATCGCGCGGAGCCCGGTCCCCGGTCATCAGCACCCTCCCTCCGGCGTCGAGCACATGCTGCACGGTATGGAAGAGCTCGAGCTGGGTCTTGGCGCGCCCGCTGAAGAACTGGACGTCCTCGACGACGAGCAGCCCGATCGGTCCGCGGTACCGGCGCTTGAACTCCTCCGAGCGCCCATTCCGCATCGCGGAGACGAACTCGCTGGTGAACTGCTCGGCCGAGGTATAGACGATGGTCCGACCCGAGCCGGGCCCGTTCGGCGCGCCCGAGGCGCCATGCCGGCGGGCCTCGGCTGCGGTGGCCCGAGCCAGGTGGGTCTTGCCCATGCCCGTCTCGCCCCCGAGATAGAGCTGGTTGAGCGTGCGCTGTCGCTCTCGGGCCAGGGCGAGGGAGGCCTCGCGGGCGAGGGCATTACAGGGGCCGACCACGAAGCTCTCGAAGCTGAAGGGGAGCTCGCTCTGGAGCGGCCTGCGCTCGCCGGGCGCGCGGAGCACGCCCCCGTGTCCCTTCGCTCGAGGAGTCGCGACCGTACGGACCGGGGATCGGGCCGAGGCATGGCCGGCGGGCGGACCGGGCGCCTGATCGCGTGCGTGACTTGGCGTGTGAGGCGTGTGAGGCGCGTGACCGGGGCCCCGAGCGGAGGCCGGATCCGGTGCATCGCTCGGCGGGTGGATCGCCGCGGCTGGCCGGACCGACTGCGCTGCGGATCGGGCGGAGACGATCGGCGGGCTCGCGGCGACACGGGACCCGACGGCATGGGATCCAGCGACATGAGCCCCGTCGACGTGAGCCCCGGCAGGGGGCATCGCGCGGAGCCTCGCTGGACGCTCCTCGCGCGGTCCCTCGTCCGACGATCCGGAGGCGTGGACCGCATGGACGAGGCCGGACGCGACTCCAGCGGGATCTCCGGAGCGGCGCTCGGCGGCCATCGGGACCGGATCGGCGGACACGTCCTCGAGAGCGGGCTCGATCTCGAGACGTCGGCCCGGAATCTCAGCGAACTCCCGGGCCGCGAGGATCCGGATCCCCGGCTCCGCGTCCTCTCTCGTGTCGAGGGCGCCTCCGGGTCCTGCCCCGGCCCCCCCGCCGTCCAGCCTGCGAGGCATGGCCGGGTCTCCGGCGGCCGCCGCGAGAGCCGCGGCGAGACAGGATTCGAGACGCTCGGCGTAATGAATGCGAACCCGGTCGCGATGGAACGAGGTGGGGCACCCGAGGATCACGCGACCGTCGACGAGCTTCACGTCCAACGGCGCGATCCACGCATCGTAGGCGAAGTCAGGAATTTCTTCCTGGAGGCGACGCAATACATCACCCCAGACCCTGGGCGTACAGGTCATTCAAGCCAACCGATCACGAATGATGAAGGAGTGCGCCGGAAAGCGCCGGGACCGAGCTAGACGAGCCCTCTCGAGGTCTCTCGCGATCTCCGCCGAATCCGTTTCGAGGAGCCGTCCTTCACCTCTCGCGACGCAGACCCACGGCCGCTCGGGCTGTGGCTTCTTTGCCTCGATGTGGCAAGCTCACTTCGGATTTGGGGGGATTTCGAGAGATTCAAGGGGATCTCGCTCAATTCGGCCTCGGTTCATCCCGAGCGAACGCGAGTTAACCACTTGTCTCCCGGCTTCGCAATCAACTCTGTGGCGAAACGGGGAAGGCGAGTGACACATTCGAGAAACGGCCTGAAACAGCATTGAGACGCGGATTAACAGCTGTTTGCGAGTGGAAATGTCATTTGTTTCAGCGGCTTTCGACGCCAATGCGAAGGCGGATTCCAGCTCGGGAGTCCTCACGATGAACCGCTGTTTATAAAATCGTGATCTCAGAAATACTCTTTTTTTTGGACGATATCTGCAAATTACGCGATTTTACGGAGGGCGCGGAAAGCGGGCTTCGAGGAGCCGTCTGCGGGCCTCCCGAGGCGGGTGAAGGCGTTCGGAGACGCACGGAGACGCACGGTGAAGACGTCGTGAGATCGGCTCAGTTGGGCAGAGGCGGGGAGCCCGGTCCTTGCGTGCCGAGCTCGGCGAGCCGAAAGCGCAGCAGGTCGCCCATGATCTCGAACCGGGAGAGGACGGTCGGGGCCTCGAGCAGGCGTTGCTTCTCGACGGGGCGAAATGAGATCGCCTGCGTCAGCGCGTTGATCAGCCGCTCCGACTCGAGCCCCTCGAAGCCTTCGAGCATCTTGGCGGGAGACGCATCCGGCCGCATGGCCTCGATCAGCTCCTCGAGCAGCGCGAGCAGCTCGCGACGAAGACCGCGAATCCGCTCGAGCTCGGCCTCGCTCTCGGCGCGCGCGTCCGTGAGAGGCTCGACCCGCGCGCACCGGTAGAGCCGATCCCCCGATCTCGCGTGCTCTTCGAGGATGCGGAAGCGTCGCTCGCCGATGAGCAGGATATGGAAGGTCCCGTCGGGATGCTCCTGGGCCTGGGCGATCCGACCCAGGCAGCCGATCTCGAAGAGCCTCGGCTCGCCGGCCATCGAGCCGAGCGCGTCGGGCCGAACGGTGACCATGCCGATCTGACGTGAGCCCTCGAGAGCCTCGCGTGTCATCTGTCGATAGCGGGGCTCGAAGATGTAGAGCGGGACCGAGATCTCCGGAAGCAGGACCACGTCCGAGAGCGGAAAGAGGGCGAGGGATTCGATCACCGGCATCGTTTCGAAGCTTAGCCCCGGGAATCGGCCTCGGCGCAGCTGCTCCGGCGGCGATTGACGCGCATCGACGGAGTCCCGAAAATCCCTCGTGGGGGGGTGGTCGATCGTGAATCCGACGGTCTCGAGTCGTGGCTGATCGTGGATAGACGGACGAGGCGAGAGCTGCTGGCGAGGCTCGAGGGCGATGCGCAGAGGATCTGCCTCCGCTTCCGGCTTCGCTACCGCGTGCTCGAGGCCGAGCGAGCCAACGTGAAGCGGCGCTACGGAGTCTGCTTCTCCGACGGCACGATCCGCATCCGGCTCCGTCACGCGACGACGGGCAGGCCGCTCAAGTACTCGAGCCTCGTGAACACGCTCTGCCACGAGCTGGCCCATCTGCGCCACTTCAACCACGGCCCCCGCTTCCAGACCTTCTATGGAGAGATTCTCGAGTGGGCTCGGCGCGAGGGCATCTACCGACCGGGGGCCCCGGCAGCGACGGGGGGTCGGATCGCGGTCCGCTCGCCCGCCTCGGCAAGCGCTTCTTCACCTTCAGGCTCGGGGTCGTTCGCCGGGGCGTCCGCGGTGCGCGCCGCTCCGGAGGGGGCTCCCGGTCGACGAGGGACCGGTCGCCGTCGGGCCCCGATCCCGGGGCAGCTGGAGCTCTTCGGCTGATCTTCTTCGCGCCCCCCGCCCGGTCTCGGACGCCGAGCGGCACGTGCGGAGCGGCGGGGAGGGGAGGCAGCCATCGGCGGAGCAGGTCTCGTTCCACGGTCCGCCCGCATCTCGAGCGACGTCCGGGCCGGGGGGCGTCTGGCTCGGATCTCAGCCCGTCTCTCAGCCCGTCTCTCAGCCCGTCTCTCAGCCCGTATTGGAGGCCCGGAGCTCGTCGACCTCTTCGAGGCTGTTGGGACCTTCCACGACGCTGCACTGGACATCGTCGATCGCGATCGACTTGTCGAGAATCTGCGCGATCAGTCGGTCCACGCTGAGCTCGTCGTACTCGGCCATGGCGTCCTCGAGATCGTTCTCCGCGATGGCGAACTCGAGCGAAAGCTTGATCTTGATGTCGTTCATCGTCCTCTTCCTTGAATTCCTCGAGGCGGGGCCCTTGACTCGGCTTCCGGTCGATTCCGGGCCTGATCTCGGACCCTAGCCGCATGTCTGGCTGGGTGGCCCGCTCCGTCCCCGAGATCTCTCGAGTCGCCCCGAATCGGATTGTGGGACTCGAAGAGCCGGCCGGTTGCGCCTCTCGGCTCGCCCGACCCGGCCACGGCTCCATCGAGACGAGGCTGCCCGGCAAGTGCCCGGATTTGCAGCGGAATTCCTGACTGGCCCCGTAGGATACAACATGCCTTCCCCGCCGGCTATTGATTTTTATCGCGATTTCGGGCGTTTACGGGCGGGGTAGCGCGGCGCTCGGATCCCGCTCGAGGCGGACGTCCCGGCGGGCGTGGAGCACGACGAGCCCGATCGAGGCGAGATGGACCGCCAGGAAGAGCCCCAGGGACAGGGCGTGCAGGCGCGCGAAGCGCAGGCTCGAGGCCTCGCTGGCCGCCTCGCCGATCGCGCTCGGGCGGACGGCGGCGACGGCGGGAGACAGCCAGAGCTCGCTCGCCGCGCAGACGGCGGCGAGCACGACCGGCAGACCGATCAGCAGGCCCCGCCGGCCGAGGAGCCAGGCCGAGCCCGCTGCCGCGAGGGCCAGGGCGGCGCCTCCGAAATGCAGCGTCTCGAGGAGTCTTCCCGCGAGATCGCCCGCCACGTCGCCCGGCAGGATCCGGAAGGCGACCCGCGAGACGACGAACGCGAAGAAGGCCCACGAGCCGACCCAGCCCCCGAGGCTCAGCCAGAGGGTCGTTCGCCAGACGACGGGCGAGATGCGCATCGATTCAGGCCCCCGACCCGACGCGCGGCCCCTCGACGCCGGACATCAGGGATTCGCGCCGTCGAGCGGCTGGAGCGTCAGGGGATCGAGCCGCTCGTCCTGGAGATGCCGGGCGGAGTCGTCGTCGACCAGGTCGCTGTGGCAGGCCGCCTTGCGACCCTCGAGGCCCATCGTGCTCTTCGTCTTGGACGCCAGTCGATGGATCTCCTCGGGTGAGAGCACGCCCCGCTTGTCGAGGATCTCGCGCTGGGCAGGGGTGAGCGCTTGGGAGATCTTCGGCTTGTCCCACTGGTAGGACTCGTCCTTGCCCGAGACGAAGAGCTCGATCTCCTTGCTGATGCGCACCGAGCACCAGTCGTGGCCGCACATGGCACAGAAGTCCGTGTCGACGTCCAGGTCCTCGTCGTGGTAGGCGCGAGCGAGGTCGGGGTCGAAGGAGAGCTCGAAATGCTTCTCCCAGTTCAGCGCCGCTCGGGCCTTCGTGAGCTCGTCGTCGCGGTCGCGGGCCGAGGGAATGCCGAGCGCCACGTCGGCGGCGTGGGCGGCGATCTTGTACGCCACGCAGCCCTGCTTCACGTCGTCCTTCTTCGGCAGCCCGAGATGCTCCTTCGGCGTCACGTAGCAGAGCATCGAGGCGCCGTGATACGCCGCCGCCGTCGCCCCGATCGCGCTCGTGATGTGGTCGTAGCCCGGGAAGATGTCGGTCACGAGCGGGCCGAGCACGTAGAAGGGCGCGCCGTGGCAGAGCCGGCGCTGCAGCTTCATGTTGAACTCGATCTGATCGAAGGGGACATGGCCCGGGCCCTCGATCATGACCTGGCAGCCGTGGCGCCAGGCGCGCTCGGTGAGCTCGCCCATCGCCTGCAGCTCGCCCAGCTGGGCCAGGTCCGTCGCGTCCGAGAGGCCGCCCGGCCGCAGCCCGTCGCCGATCGAGAAGGTGACGTCGTAGCGGCGCATCAGCTGGCAGATCTCGTCCCAGATCTGCTCCATCAGGTTCTCCTGCTCGTGATGGATCATCCACTTGGCGAGCAGCGAGCCGCCCCGGCTCACGATCCCGATCAGCCGCTTCGAGACGTAGGGCAGATGCGCCCGGCGCAGGCCGGCGTGGATCGTGAAGTAGTCGACGCCCTGGCGCGCCTGATGCTCGAGGGTGTCGAGCACCATCGCCGCGTCGAGCTCCTCGATCTTGCGGCCGAGGATCATCGAATAGATCGGCACCGTCCCGATCGGCACGGTCGAGGCGACGCAGATCGCCTCACGGGTGGCGTCGAGGTCGCCGCCGGTCGAGAGATCCATCACCGTGTCGGCCTTCCAGCGCTCGGCCCAGCGAAGCTTCTCGACCTCCTCGTGGGTGCCACTCGAGATCGGGCTTGCGCCCATGTTCGCATTGATCTTGGTGAGCGAGGCGCGGCCGATCGCCATCGGGTCGAGGTCGTGGGCGAGATGGACGCGGTTGGCGGGGATCACCATGCGCCCGGCGGCGACCTCGTCGCGGATCTCCTCGGCCGTGAGATGGGGCTCGCGCTGGGCGACCCGGGCCATCTCCGGGGTCACGATGCCGAGCCGGGCCTTCTCGAGCTGGGTCACGGGCTCGAAGCCCTCGGGCGGCGCGAATCCGTAGGCGGCGGGGGGGGCGAGCTCGGGATGAGCCGGCTCTGCCAGACGTTCGCCTTCGGGGAGCCTGCGCC
>CAYXLY010000024.1:0-18969 GCA_964466005.1 uncultured Spirochaetaceae bacterium
CTCCTCGAAGTCGGGGTGGAAGGCCATCCCGAGGAGGCCTTCTTCGCCGTTGTCGTCGTCGATCCGGCTTCCCAGGTCGAGGAAGGTCTCGAGATCGTCGAGCGTGAGGCTCGGGTCGTTCGGCATGACCTGGATCAGGCCCGTCCGATTCACGATGAAGAGACGATTGCTTCCGTCCGGCGGGTGGGTCAGGAAGACGGCCTGGGGGATGGACGTCGAGATCTCGATCGGAAAGGGGAAGACGAACTCGAGCTCCTGCTCCACGAGATTCGCATCGAGCGGGAAGGCGTGTCCGGCGAAGGGCGTCCGGCTCTCGAGTCCGCAGGCCTGCTGGGCGCCGGACGGCGGCGGCGTCGTCAGTCCGAGGAGCGCGACGAGAGTCGCGAGCAGCGCGATGGGTGCAGCGTTCATCGGTCGCCTCCTCGCCCTGCAGCCTGCCGGTCGGGCGTTCGCCGGATGCCTCGTCCGGAGCTCTCGGCCCGGCGATCGCCCGGGCAGGGGAGGCCGGAGTCTCGAATCCAGATCAGCGCCTCGCAAGGCGCGTCGCCCGCTCGCAGGCGAGGCGCGCCCCAGCTCCTTCAAAGCCTGACGAAGCCTTCACCGGGACGGGACGAAGTCCTCGCCGACCTGCGATCGACGGATCGACAGCCCGCAGGGACCAGACGTCCAGATCGATCGGCGGCTCCAGGAGATTTCAGGCAGGGCCGACGTGTTCGACTGGCCCCCGTCCGACTCGATCAGTGCCCGATTCGAAGGGATCGGGACGCGGCGCGGCGCAAGTGTGCCGATGACAGCCCGGAGCGGCGCTCTGTCACCCAGTGCCCACCGGGAGCCCACCCAGAGCCCGCGCCCGAGAGCGGCGACGTCCCAGAGGCTCGGTTCGAACATCGCGCCCGGACCGTGTCGCTCCCGATCCGGGGCCGGTCCGCAGGGTTTCCGACGGGCTCAGGCGAGCCCGAGCTCGCGATCCTGCGCCTCGGGGTCGAGATGCTCGAACTGGATGATCTCGAGTCGCTCGAATGCCTCTCGGACCCGGGGCGTGATGAGGCCGAGCTTGCGGAGATTCGGGACGATCCGCATGAAGAGCATCGACCGGAAGAGCTGCCCGCTCGGAGACTCGAGCACCGCGACCCGGACCGCCTCTTCGTTCCAGCCCATCGCGCGTGCGATCTCGGCGCCGACCAGGCGATTCTTCATCAGCTCGCAGGCGTAGATGATGAAGTCCTCACGGTCTCGCATCTCGCCCGGAGACAGTCCCTGGTAGTGGTCGCGAAGCGCGAGCACGCCGAAGGCGACATGACGCGACTCGTCCTTCATCACGTACTTGAGCAGGTCCTTCAGCAGGGGCTCTTCGGCGAGCTTCCAGAGGCTCCCGAAGGCCGCCATGGCCAGGCCCTCGATGATGATCTGCATGCCCAGGAACTTGAAGTCCCAGCGCGAGTCCGTGATCGTCGCGTCCAGCAGCTCCTTCAGGTTCGGATTGATCGGCCACTGCCACTCGAGCTTCTCGTCGACGTACTTCGCGAAGACCTCGACGTGTCGCGCCTCGTCCATGGTCTGGCTGGCCGCATAATATTTCCCGTCCATCCAGGGCACGGACGCGACGAGCTGCGACGCGACGATCAGCGCCCCCTGCTCACCGTGCAGGAACTGGGAGAGCTGGTTGGAGATCTGCGCGTGACGCAGCCGCGTCCGCTCGGTCTTCGACAGGTTCTTCGCCGGGCCGAACTCCGAGAGCGGATCGAACTGAGCGGGGATGATCTCGGACTCGGGATCCACCGACGTCTGCCACGCGAGCTGCGTCGTGCTGTTCCACTGCTCGCGCTTGGCCTTCTCGTAGAGGTCGCGGAGTCCCTCCTTGACGCAGCCATAGCTCCAGACGTAGTTCGAGTCGAAGGAGGTGAGGATCCTCTCGAGATCCTGATCGGAATCGTGGGGGGGCAGGGGCGTGGCGGCCATGGGGGCTCCTTTGCTCGAGATCGGCTTCCGGCTCGGACCGATGCGAGACGGGGCGATCCACCGACCGCCTCGCCTTTCTCGCCATCGGCAAAATATGACGTGGACTTCAGTTCAGGACAACGCCCAAAGCTGACCTCGCGTACACTGTCGGCATCATGACGCGAATACCCGAGAGCAAGACCGGGGGCAGCGGGCCGCCCGCGGGGCGCGCGAGGCGAGGAGCCGGACGTTCGCCGCAGCAGGCGCGCAGTCGGCGTACGCGGCAGCGTCTCGTCGAGGCCGCGATCGACTGCTTCGAGCGTCATGGCTTCGAGGAGACGACGACGGCGATGATCGCCGCCAAGGCCGGGCTGGCGGTCGGGACCGTCTACAACTACTTCGACGACAAGCGGGAGATCGTGCTGGAGCTGCTCGAGGAGACCAACCGGGAGGTCGCGGAGCAGGTGATCGCCCAGCTGGACCCGGAGAGCTGGCGCGGGAAGACGGACCCCCGAGACCGCACACGCGCCCTGATCGACGCGATCTTCCACACACAGAAGCTGCGTCCGGGCATCCAGCGCATTCTCTGGGCGCAGTACTTCAAGGATCCCGGGTTCCGCGAGCCCTTCGAGGCCATGCGCGAGCGGATCCGGAGCGCGATCGACGAGTTCATCGCGGCGGTGGCGGAGGAGGGCCTCTGCCGCCGGGATCTCGATCGCGAGATGGCCTCCTTCGTGGTCCTGAACACCGTCCAGTGGAACTCCGCGCAGGCCTATCTCGCAGGAGACGATCGCTTCCGGGACGCCGCCGCCCACGCGACCGCGGAGATCGTGGCGCGCTACCTCTTCGCGGGTGAGGCGGAGTGAGCGGGCGCGCGGGGCGCGCGAGCGGGGCGCGGCGAGCCAGGGCCAGTCGACGGAGCCCGGCTCAGCCGATGGAGCCGCGGGCAGCCGACTCGGAGCGCGCGCCCGCGCGACGCGACGCAGCGGCGGGGTCCGGGGAGCCGGACCGCCGGGCGACCGGATCTCTGCCGGAGCCGTCGAGGCGAGCGACCGCGGGCCTCTGCCAGGCGGGCGCCACGCGCTCCAGCAGGACGATCGGAATCTCGCGTTCGGTCCGCGTTCGATACGTCCGATAGGCGGGAATCGTCGCCTGGAGCCGTCGCCAATGCTCCATGCGATCCTCCGGCGGGGAGACCTGCCAGGTGACCTCGAAGCGCTCCGCTCCGACCTGGACCCGAGCCGTCGGCCGCGCCTGCAGATTCAGCCACCAGGCCGGAGGGCGCTCGCTTCCCCCGTTGGACGCGACGATCATCAGCCGGCCCTCGTGCTCGACGTAGGCGAGGGGGAGCGTCCGGGTTCGCCCCGTCCTGCGTCCCTCGGTCGTCAGGAGCAGCATCGGGATCCCGAGCAGGTTTCCCCCGATGAGGCCGCGAGTTGCGCGATAGGTTGCGCAGTGCGCGCGTGTGAACCAGAGCCAGTTTGCCATGGGAGCCTGGGTCTCTTCTCGATGCGGGGGGCGACGCGGGGGCGCGGAGCCGAACGACCTCCTCCCGGGGCGAGGGGACAGTGGGGTTCAGCCTCGGGTCGGGCCGGCCGATGCGATCGCAGGTCGGCTGCTCGGCCGAATCGTACACGAGGAGGACAGAGGATGTCCAAGCGAGTTCGACGGATCCTGGCCGGGGTCTCTGTGGTCCTGATGCTCTCTGCCGTCGGGGCGACGACGGCGGGCGCCCAGACGCGCGCCCAGGGCGACTCGGCGAACGCGCCCGCGGCCGTGGACGTCGCGATCCTGCGACCGGCGGGCTTCGTGGGTCTCGTGATCGGCACGGGCCTCTTCCTGGCGACCCTGCCGATCGTGGTCATCACGCGGCCGCACGAGATCGGGACCCCTTTCAAGCATCTCGTGGGCGGGCCCGCCCGCTACGTCTGGGGAGATCCGATCGGGGAGCACTAGAGTCGCGTCCATTGAGGCTCGGACCCGGGCTCGCGGGCGGACGATTGCCGTCCGGCTCGCTCGGCCTCGTCAGAGCTCCCGAAGGACCTGCTTCACGACCACGATCGCGACCGCGACGACGGCGCTGTAGACGAGCCAGATCATGATCGTCTCGGTGTGGATCGAGAAGCGAGGGATTCCCACGCGATCCTCGACCGCCCAGCGGCGGAAGCGGAGGCCTCCGCGCACGAAGAGGAGGGCGCCCAGCACGAGCCAGGCCGCACTCCAGATTCCTGTCGCTTCGATCGCCATCAGCCCTGTGCATCGGTCCGGCAGCGCGTCCACTGCATCCGGTGGAAGCCCGATCCGTATCGGGAAAAGCCCCGGGGTCGGGCCGAGCGGCAGCGCCGGGCGAGTCGGGTCGCGCGAGGGGCTCTGGCGGGGATCCGGGGAGCCGAGAGCGGCTGGGGTGGGCGACGGGAATCGAACCCGCGACCTCCAGAATCACAATCTGGCGCTCTAACCAACTGAGCTACGCCCACCGCAGAATCGCGGCGCGCAACGTACAGGGGGGGTCTGAGAGTGTCAACGCGCGCCGCGGCGAGGGGCGCCCGGCTCCCCCGCGCGGGCCGCCGGGGGGCTCCCCGCCGGCCTCGGCCCGGACCGGTCCGCGTCCTCGCCCCGCCCGCGGTGATAAGCTCGCTGAATGTCCCGTGACGAAGTCCGTGCCCCCGGAGCCCTCTCGATCCCCAGCTACCGCATTCTCTTCACCGGCACGATGGCCTCGTTCACGGCCTTCTTCATGTCGACCGCGGTGCAGGGAGTGGTGGCCTTCGAGCTGATCGGGACGAACAGCGCCGTCGGGAGCGCCGTCTTCGGTCAGGGGCTCGGAATGCTCCTCTTCAGCCCCATCGGCGGGGCCTATGCGGATCGATTGCCCAAGCGCCGCGTCGTCGCCCTGGGGCAGCTGACCTCTGCCGCCGTCTTCGGCTCCCTCGGTCTCCTCTACGCGCTCGAGGTGCTCAGCGTGGCCCATCTCGTGGCGGGCTCCTTCGTGATCGGCTCGGCCTTCGCCTTCCTGGGGCCCGCACGTCAGGCGATGGTCGTCGACCTGGTGCCGCTCCGGATGCGGGGCAACGCGATGGCGTTGAACAACGTGGCCAACACCCTCTCGCGGGTCATCGGTCCCTCGCTGGCGGCGCTTCTTCTGGCCAGCGCGATCGCCGGACCGGCGGCCGCCTACGCGGTCATGGCGCTCCTCTACGTGACCTCCGCGATGCTGCTCCTGCTGCTTCCGCGCTCGGTGGTCCGGGAGGGGGTCGGCGACACGCATGCCCTCGAGGACCTCGCGATCGGCCTGCGTTATGTCTGGCGGCACGACCGCCTGCGGCGACTGCTCTTCTTCTTCGTGGGCGTCATGTTGATCGGCTTTCCCCATGTCTCGTTGATTCCGGGCCTGCTGGAGAACGAGCTGGGAAGGCCGGCCGAGGACGTGACGACCTTGTACACCGTCTCGGCGATCGGTGCGCTGGCGGTGAGCCTGACCGTGTCCCGGCTCGCGGACTCCCCGCGTGCCACGGCCGTCTACAGCGTGATGGCCGGCGCCTTCGGCCTCAGCCTCGGCCTCCTGGCCTGGGCCCCGGACTTTCCCGCGACGATCCTCGCGATGGGAGTCGTCGGCGGAGCGAGCGGCGGCTTCCACGCGCTCAACGGCGCCGTGATCGCCCGGGAGACGGACGGCGTCTACATGGGCCGGGTCATGTCGCTCACGATGCTCGCCTTCGCGGGCTTCGGCCTGACGGCCCTGCCGCTGGGCGTGCTCGCGGATCGGGTCGGCGAGCGGGCGGTCCTGTGGGCGATGGGCACGGGCGTGGCGCTGCTCTCGCTGCGGATGGGATGGCTGATCACGCGCGCGGAGGCGGGGCTCTCCCGGCAGGCGGCCGAGGCGAAGCGGGCGGAGCCGGTCGGTCCCGGCATCCTGGAGCCTGCCCCGGGCTCGCGATCGGACGAGGGCGCAGAGGCGTCGGTCGCTGCGTCGGACTCCGTGCTCTCGCGAGGGGCGAGCGCCTCTTGAGCGGATGAAGGGGCCGAGGATGCGGATGCCGGAGACCGGGACCCTTTCCGATTCGATCGAGGGCCTTCTGGCGGGTCATGCGACCGAGATCGCCGCGCGAGACCTGAGGGTCCGTACCGAGCTCGATCCCCAATGGACGCGAGACGCGACCCCGGCCTCGGTCGAGGCGTTTCGGAAGCTGCTGCGTCTCGTGTTCGCGACCGTTCCCGATGGCTGCGAGGTCTATGTCGCGTCGGCCCGGTCGACCGCCCCGGTGGCGCGCCTCGGAGCGGGACAGGTCACGGCGCGGTGGCAGGTCGAGGGCGCGAGCGAGCGGGCGGGCGACCAAGTGTCCTCCCTGCATCCGCGACCTGGAAGCGCATGGGCTCATGCCCGCTCGCCGCTCGCGCGCCGCATTCGAGAGGCCTTCGCGCGAGCGGGCTGGGTCTTCGAGCTCGAGGCGCGAACGTCCGGTGACGAGCTCCTCGCTCGGGCGCGCATCGACCTCGCATCCGAGAGCTGAAGGGGCGCGGCGACCTTCGACGCGCGAGCGCCGCAGGCCTCGCAGCGTCGATCTCCAGCGCACGGAGCGGACCGGGTCCGGCGGCTCTTGTTGCCAGATGGGCTTTCGTTCCGTATTGACGCCCGAGCACGGACGACGAAGCCGGCCCCGCGCGCGACGCGAGGGCTCGACGATCCGGCGAAGACGCTCGAGACCAGAGCCTCGAAGCGAGCGCAGACAAGGAGAGCCATCGATGTCCGCACCCCTCCCCCAGGCCGAGAGACCGGCTTCGACTGCCCGCGCTCCAGGGCTTCCCTGGGCGAAGATCCTCCTGGGCCTCGTCGCGCTCGTCGGACTGCTCTATCTCGGCCGCAGCGCCGGAGCTCATGTGCCTCGATTCGCTCAGTGGGTGGACGGGCTGGGCGCCCTGGGGCCCGTCGTGTTCGTTCTGGGCTATGCGACGGCGGTCGTGGCCTTCGTTCCAGGCTCCCTGCTCACTCTCGCTGCGGGGGCGATCTTCGGTCTCGCGGAGGGCACGCTCTACGTCTTCCTCGCCGCCACGACCGGAGCGACCGGCGCCTTCCTGCTCGCGCGCCATGGCGCCCGTGCCGCCATCGAGCGACGCATCGAAGGCGATCCACGCTTCGCCGCCATCGATCGCGCGATCGGTCGCGAGGGCCGCAAGATCGCCTTCCTCCTCCGCCTCTCCCCGGTCTTTCCCTTCAACCTCCTCAACTATGCCCTGGGATTGACGAAGGTCCGACTGGGCGACTACGTCGTCGCGTGTCTGGGAATGCTTCCGGGGACCCTGCTCTACGTCTATACGGGAAAGCTCGTCGGCGACGTCGCCGCCGTGGCGGGCGGTGCGGGTCCGGAGCGGGGAGCCGGCTACTGGACCCTCCTCGTCGTCGGCCTCCTCGCGACGGCCGCCGTCACCCTCTTCGTCACCCGCCTCGCCCGTCGTGCGCTCGCCGACGAGACGGGCGCATCCGTTCCTGGAGAGTCCGCATGACCCGAGAGATCGAGCTCGAGCCCCGAGACGAGCTGAACGCCCGACTGATCGAGAACGTCCATCCGCCGAGCTGGCAGAACCCGACGCCCCGCGGTCGCTACAACCTCGTCGTGATCGGCGCGGGCACCGGCGGTCTCATCACGGCCCTGATCGCCTCGAGCCTCGGCGCGCGGGTGGCCCTGATCGAGCGGCATCTGATGGGCGGCGACTGTCTCAACGTGGGCTGCGTGCCGTCGAAGTCGATGATCCGCGGCGCGCAGATCCTTCACGAGGCCCGCCGCGCCGCGGAGCTCGGCCTGTCGGTCTCCGCTGAGGATGCGGGCGACTTCGGCGCGGTGATGCGTCGCGTTCGCGAGGTCCGGGCGCGGATCAGCGACGAGGACTCCGCGAAGCGCTACTCCGAGGAGTTCGGGATCGACGTCTTCCTGGGCGACGCCCGCTTCGAGGGGGAGGGACGCATCGTCGTCGGGGATCGGACGCTCGAGTACCGCAAGGCGGTCATCGCGACCGGAGCGCGTGCGATCGCACCGCCGATCGACGGGCTGGCGGAGACGGGTCATCTCGACAACGAGACGGTCTTCAATCTGACTGAGCGACCGCGGCGACTGGCCGTGATCGGCGCGGGGCCGATCGGATGCGAGCTCGCCCAGTCCTTTCGTCGGCTCGGCTCGGAGGTCCACCTGCTCGAGCGCGCCGAGCAGATCCTCACGCGCGAGGACCCCGATGCGGCGGCGATCGTCCAGGAGTCGATGGTCGCCGACGGGGTCGAGATGGTCTTCCGCTGCGAGATCGAACGCGTCGAGAGGCGGAGCGGGCAGAACGGTCTCGAGAAGGTCGTCCATCTGACGTGTCCCGAGAAGGGCGCCCGCGAGCTCGTGGTCGACGAGATCCTGATCGGCGCAGGCCGGGCGCCCAACGTCGAGGGGATGGGGCTCGAATCGGTCGGCGTCGAGTTCGACCCCCGCACGGGCGTTCGGGTCGACGACACGCTGAAGACGACGAATGATCGGATCTGGGCCGTGGGCGACGTCTGCATGAGATGGAAGTTCACGCACGCCGCCGACGCGGCGGCGAAGATCGTGGTGCAGAACGCGCTCTTCTCGATCGGTCCCCTCGGTCGGAAGAAGCTCTCGGACCTGGTGATGCCCTGGTGCACGTATACCGAGCCGGAGCTCGCCCATGTCGGGATCTCCGAGCACGAGGCCAGGGAGAAGGGCCTCGAGATCGACACCTATCGGGTCTCCATCGCCGAGGCCAACCGCGCCGTGACCGATGGCCAGGAAGAGGGACTGGTGAAGGTCCACGTGAAGAAGGGCGGCGACCAGATCGTCGGCGCCACGGTCGTCGCGGCCCATGCGGGCGAGCTGATCACCCAGCTCACGATGGCGATCCAGCACGGGATCGGGCTCGGCGCCTTCACCCAGCTGATCTACCCCTACCCGACCCAGGGTGAGGCGATCAAGCGAGCCGCGGGCGCCTACACGCGAACCCGGCTCACGGCCACCGTGAAGGGGCTCTTCGAGCGCTGGATGGCCTGGCAGCGCTGAAGCACCGAACCTCGGAGGCAGAGGGAGCATCGCCGGCCCGGAGCTGCGGACGGCCGCTGCGCGCCGCACCTCTCGCGGGCTGCCGACCGCGCCGTGGGCGAATCATGCGCCGTCTCGCGGGCTCTGGCGCGGGTCGGCTTCGCGGATATCCTCCGACCGCCCTGAAGGCGCAGGAGGAAGTTCGGGTGCGAGAGCGACGCGGTGCATGGTTGGGGATGATGCTGGCGCTGGGCGGTCTGGCCTTCGGGATCGGCTGCTCCGGAGAGTCGGAGCGGCCTCCGGATTCGAACGCGAACGCGGGGGAGACCCGCCCGACCCGCACCGGCCCGCCGGCGTCGGACGCGGCCCGATCGGAGACGGCCCCGTCGGACGCCACGGCGGAGAGGGCCGAGCCGGGCTCGACGGAGCGCGCAGGGCGAGCGGCCCCGGAGCCGCTCGAGCAGCGCAGCCGGGAGGAGCTCGCCGCGGCGGGCCGCTCCGTCTACAACGCGAACTGCATCGCCTGTCACAACGTGGATCCCACACAGGACGGCGCCCTGGGACCCGCCGTCGCGGGATCTTCGCTGGAGCTCCTGGAGGCCCGGGTGGTCCATGGGGATTATCCGGAGGGCTACGAGCCGAAGCGCGCGTCGCGCGTGATGGTGGCGCTTCCCCATCTCGAGCCCCGGCTGCCGGAGCTCGCCGCCTATCTCGGAACCCTCGAGTCGCGCTAGGCGGCACGGCGCCACGGCGCCTGACGCGCGCCCCCGTCGCCGCGCGAGCGCCTTGGCCGAGCTCCTGGCGGCGCGCTCGAGACCACATCGTTCGCCGCAGAGAGCTCGAATGAAGAACGCCCCGCTCGACCTCCGGAAGGGTCGGGCGGGGCGTTGCGTTTCGGGGCTCGAGCGCTCGTGCCCATCGGGATCGGGGCGATCCCCTCCGAGGCGCCCGCGCGTGAGCGGCACCTCGAAGGGGCGCAGCCGTCAGCTGTTGAGGAAGAGCCCGACCAGGAAGAGCACGAGCCAGAGCGCGAGGCCGCCGTGGATCGTGCCCGAGACGCTCGTGAGCGGCTTCTGGGTCGGCGCGCCGGGGCCGATCAGCCCGTTCACCTCGACCGCGGCGATGATGAGGCCGGCGACGATCCAGTAGACGAGATCGTTGGTCCCGTTCAGGAAGCTCGGCAGATTCGCGGCCGAGACCATGAAGAAGAGCATCGGAATCGAGAAGAGCGTATTCGTGCGCGAGGCCATGCCGGCCTTGCCGCCGCGCGCCGCCGCCTCGGGGATCGGCTCGCCCCCGGCTGCGACCTGCTCCGCGTTCTTGATCACGACCTGCTGTGCCGGCCAGATCACGAACCACACGTTGTACCACATGAGCGTCCCCATGATGCCGCCGGTGAGGATCTTGGTCATGTAGCCGTCCGAGAGCCCGATACCGAGATGTCCCCAGCGATAGGCGACGATCGTCCAGCCCGAGAGGAAGGTGAACATGGCGCCCCAGCGGAACCACCAGAGCGCGTTCGGGACGAGACCCCGGGTCATCGGTCCCTTGGCGGCGCCTCCGAGCTCGCTGCCGAAGAAGGGCGTCTGAATGAAGTTGAAGTAGTAGAGGACGCCGATCCAGGTGATGCCTGCGAGGACGTGGATCCAGCGCAGGATGACTTCGATTCCGGTGCCGGTCGTGATGAGATCCATTGAGTCGATTTCCTTCTGTGTCTCGGGTCTGTGTCTCGGGTCTCTCTCGGGCGGGCGGTCTCGGCTCTTCGATCCCGCGCGGGAAGGCGTCCGGATGTGCCGATCCCGGCCCCCCCGAAGGCGAACGCATTCTGACCTCTGAGTCTATCCGCCCCGCGAGGGGAATCTAGGGGGCGGGCGTTATCCGGCTCCATCTTGCACGTTTGCAGTGAACGGTGTTCTGAATATGTGATGGTTCCGTACCCCGTTTTGGGGCCACGGTCGAGTTGCTCTCTCGGGAGGGGCGCTCTGGCAGGGAGCGCCGCGAGTCTTCGTCCGTGTCCCTCGCGGACCTCGCGCTCTCCAGGTGGATCCGGCCGGTTCGGGGCGGGCGAATCCCTTCGATCCCCTATCCTCCCGCGTTCGCCGGGGCGCGCGCTCGGACTCGGCTCTGTCGATCCGAGGTCCGCGCGCCTCGCTCCAGGGAGGTCGAAGGAGAGCGACGATGTCGAAGCGCCAGATCCTCGTGACCCACGCGCTGCCCTACGTCAACGCGGGTCTCCATCTCGGGCATCTGGTCGAGTCGCTGCAGACCGACTTCTGGGTGCGCTTCCAGAAGCTGCGCGGCCACGAGTGCCGCCTCTTCTCCGGAGACGACACGCACGGCACGGCGACGATGTTGCGAGCGCAGCAGGAGGGGCGCGCACCCGAAGCGCTGCTCGACGAGATGCGCGCGGCGCATCTCGCCGACCTCGAGGCCTTCGGCATCGAGTACGACCACTACGGAAGCACGCATTCCGAGACCAATCGCGCGCTCGTGTACGAGATCTGGGCCGCGCTGCGCGCCGCCGACGTCGTCGAGGAGCGTGAGGTCACGCAGCTCTTCGATCCCGAGACCGGCATCTTCCTCGCCGACCGCTTCGTTCGCGGACGCTGTCCGCGCTGTGACTCGCCCGATCAATACGGTGACAACTGCGATGCCTGCGGCGCGACCTACGAGCCGAGCGAGCTGATCGATCCGCGCAGCTCGCTCAGCGGGGCCGTGCCCGAGGAGCGCAGTCATCCGCATCTCTTCGTGAAGCTCGAACGCTTCCACGACTTCCTCGACGAATGGACGCAGACGCCCGGTCGATTGCCGACCGAGACCGCGAACTGGCTTCGGGCGACGTTCCTGTCCGAGCCCCTGCGTGACTGGGACGTCTCGCGCCCGGCGCCCTATTTCGGATTCGAGATTCCCGACGCGCCGGGCAACTACTTCTACGTCTGGCTCGACGCGCCGGTCGGCTACGTCGCCAGCACCCAGGAGTGGTGCGAGGCGGGCAACGGGGCTCTCGACGACTGGTGGCGCAACCCGGATTGCGAGATCCATCACTTCATCGGCAAGGACATCGCCTACTTCCACACCCTGTTCTGGCCGGCGATGTTGAAGACCGCGGGCTTTCAGCTCCCCTCGACGGTCCACGTCCACGGCTTCCTGACCGTGAACGGCGAGAAGATGAGCAAGCGCAAGGGCACCTTCGTGCTGGGGCGCACCTACCTCGATCATCTCTCGCCCGAATATCTCCGCTACTACTACGCGAGCAAGCTCTCCAGCCGGGTCGACGACCTCGACCTGAACCTCGACGAGTTCGTCCAGAAGGTGAATGCCGACCTCGTCGGGAAGGTCGTGAACCTCGCCAGCCGGACGGCGCGATTCGTGAAGGATCGAACGCTGCCCGACGCGTACCCGGCCGATCGGGACGGAGGGCTCTTCGAGAAGGCGGCCGAGGCGGGCGAGGAGATCGCCCGGGCCTACGAGATCCGGGACAACGCGCGGGCGATGCGTCTGATCATGGCGCTGGCCGACCGCGCCAACGAGTTCGTCGAGACGAAGGCTCCCTGGGTCCTGAAGAAGGATCCGGAGAAGGCCGAGGAGCTGCTCGAGATCTGCGCGATCGCGCTGAACCTCTTTCGCCAGATCTGCATCTATCTGGCGCCAGTGCTGCCGCGCTTCGAGTCCGAGTCGGCTCGCCTCCTCGGCCTCGAGGGCTCCGCTCGCTGGAAGGATGCAGCGACGCCGGTCGTCGGGACCCGCGTCGAGAAGTTCCGGCATCTGATGGAGCGCGTCGATCCCGAGAAGGTCGCTGCGATGACCGAAGCGAGCCGCGAGGCAGTCGCGGCGTCGGAGGCGAGCGTCTCGCCGGAGGCCTCCGGGTCGGGGACGGCGAGCGAGGCCCTGGCAGGGGAGCCTCTGGAGGCGGAGTGCACGATCGACGACTTCGGCCGGATCGACCTGCGCGTCGCGGAGATCGTCGCGGCCCGGGCCGTTCCGAAGGCGAGTCGCCTCCTCGAGCTCGAGCTCTCCCTCGGCGGAAGCGAGCGCCGGACGGTCTTCGCAGGCATCAAGAAGGCCTACGATCCCGAGAAGCTGGTCGGGCGGCTGACCGTCCTCGTCGCGAATCTGGCGCCGCGCCAGATGAAGTTCGGGACGAGTCAGGGCATGGTACTGGCGGCGGGGACGGGCGACGAGGACCTCTTCATCCTCTCGCCGGACTCCGGCGCCCGGCCGGGACAGCGGATCCGTTGAGCGGACCGGGCAGGCCGGGCGGCCGCATGCGGTCGCCGCCTGCAGTCGGCCGCCGAGGAGAAAGGCATGGGAGACCGATTCGAGGCCCTGACCGACGCGCATCGCCGATTCATCGGAGGTCAGAAGATCTTCTTCGTGGCGACCGCCGGTCGTGAGGGAAGTGTCAACCTCTCGCCGAAGGGACAGGCGAGCCTGATCGTCCGGGACCCGAAACGGATCCTTTGGCTGAACTTCACGGGCAGTGGGAACGAGACCGCCGCCCATCTGCTCGACACGAATCGGATCACGCTCATGTGGTGCGCCTTCGAGGGCCCCCCGCTGATCCTGCGGGTCTACGGTCGGGCCCGCGCGATCCATCCCGACGAGCCGGATTGGGCCGAGTGTGCCGCGAGGATTCCCGCGACGGTCGGGGCCCGCCAATATTTCGACGTCGCGATCGAGCGGGTGACGACCTCGTGCGGCTACGGCGTGCCCCTCCATGCCTACGAGGGCGAGCGCTCCGCGATGACGCGCTGGGCCGAGAAGAAGGGCGAGGCGGGCATTCGCGAGTACTGGCGGGAGAAGAACCGGGTCAGCCTGGACGGCCTGCCGACTCGTGCGACGGACCTGACCGCCGGGCCGGGCTCGACCTCGGCGTCGACATCGCGAGCCGGAGAGGCGGAGTAGGCGGCGCCCTCGGAGCCGCAGCGCGGTCCGCCGGCCACGCGGTCGCGTGCCAGGCGAGCGGGCGGGGTCTGCGGCTAACGCCGTAACCCCAGGTTCAGGATCCGTTGGATCAGCGTCTCGTAGGAGAGCCCGGCCTTCGCCGCGGCCGAAGCGAACTCCTCGTAGTTGGCGAGCTCGGGGTTCGGATTCGCCTCGAGGAAATAGAGGCGACCGCTCTCCGAGAGGCGGTAGTCGATTCTCGCATAGCCCTCCATGGAGAGGGTCCGGAAGATCCGCTTGCTGCTCCGGATCAGGTCGCGCTCGACTCCTTCGGGCAGGTTCGTCGCGGCCGCGACCCGGACGCCGTGCTTCTCCTGATAGCGAACGTCGTGCTTCAGGCTCTCGGTGGCGATCAGGTCCTCGCCGGGCTCGTGACTGTCGACGATCAGCTCACGGGGAGGCAGGGCCATCAGTCGATCGTTCCCGAGGATCCCGACATAGAGCTCACGACCCGCGATGAACTCCTCCACGATGGCGTCGGTCCCGATGCGTTCGTGGACGAACTTCACCCGCGCGGCCAGGGCCTCGTCGTCCCGCACGATCGAGGCCCTGGAGATCCCCATCGATGCCTCTTCCACCAGGGATTTCACGATCAGGGGGAAATCCAGTCGCTTCGGCCGCCGCACGCGGCGCCCCGTCCGGCAGACGAAGAACCGGGGCGCCCGGATCCGGTGGTAGGTCGCGACCTTCTTCGAGAGGGCCTTGTCCCGCGCGAGCACCAGGCCTCTCGGGTTGTTGCCCGTATAGGGGACCCGGAGCAGCTCCAGGTAGGCGACCACGTGCTGGTCGTAGATCGCCTCGCCCTGGAACTCGTCGAGGAGGTTGAAGACGATGTCGGGCTGCCACTCCTCGACCGTGTCGCGGATGCGGATGATGGAGTCTCGGACGCCGAGGGGACGCGCCTCGTGCCCCAGCTTGGCGAGGGCGTCGAGGAGATCGCATTCGGTCTTGACGCGGTGGAACTCCGACTCGCTCAGCGTCGAGGGGTCGACGGGCGGGACCAGATCCTCGTGCATCAGCACGAGAACGCGGAGCTTCTTCCGCGGAGTCGCCCGCTTCTTCCGGGCGGTCACAGGGCGTGCCAATCGCGGCCGCGGTAGAGCACCTCGACGCTGCGCGCTGCCAGCAGGATCGCGAAGCCGACGACGAGCTCCCTCTTCGGTCCGATCGCACGAAGCTTCAGCTCCCGTGCGCGCACGATCATCTCCCCGAGAACCGTGTCGAGAGCGAGCTCGTGCTTGCCCGTCGAGCGCGCCACCATCTGCCGGATCTCGGTTCGATGCCTTCGGAGGAACGAGGAGGCCGACTCGCCGCGTCCGCCCGAGCCCTCTCCGCTCTCGAAGAAGCGCAGGAGGTCCTGATCGTAGGCGCGGCTGGCGAGGACCTGATAGCGCTCGCGTTTGGCCCGGTAGTAGTCGCCGAGCGTCGTCTTGATCCGGTGGATCGGGTCCGGACGGGCCCGACTCCTCACCGGTGGCTTGCGACCGGCGAGCTCCTTCATCAGCTGGTCGACGTAGCGGAGCTTCCGGAGAGCCGGCCAGCCCTGGTAGCGCTTCTGCCAGGCGGAGCCCGGCGTCAGCCAGACGGCGAAGGTCTCGGCGAAATCCTCGTCCGGATGGCTCTGGGCATACCAGTAGGGCAGATGCACGACGAAGCGCCGACTGCCCGGGTTCGGACGGTAGTAGTCGGGATAGGGCTGGGTCGACGACCCGAAATGCTCGCGCCAGCGCTTGCGTCGATGCAGTCGGAAGGCGTGCTGGATCGCGTGTCCCGCCTCGTGCCGGAGGAGCCTCAGGCATTCGGCCTGCGTGCCGCCCTCGACCTCGAGCATCTGTGCTCGCTCCAGACGACGCAGGCGTGGATGGGCGAGGTAGAAGGGGATCGCGATGCCGGGGACGCCGGCGGGCGAGAACCACTCTTCGGAGAGCCAGCAGTGGGGACGCACCCGGATGTCCCGCGTCTCGAGCTCGCGATGGAGGCGCTCGATCGGAGCCTCGAGCGCGCTTCCCTCGAGCTCGACGCCGAGATCACAGAGCCGCCACTCCATCAGCTCACGGGACGAACATCTCTCCCACGGCAGGGCGCGTGCCATGGCGGGAGTCTATCCCAGCGGCCCGGTCGCGGCGCGTCCACATCCGGGTAGCCCGGGAGGCCCGTGAAGGGGTAGCGTAGGGAGTCCCCGGGAAGCGAGGAGAGGAAGAGGCGCATGAAGGTTTCGATCGGTGTCCCGCCCGGCCCGCAGGCCCGGGATCTCGCGGTGCGCGCCGAGGCGCTCGGCTACGACCGGATCTGGCTCTACGACTCCGCTGCGATCTACGAGGACCTGTGGATCCATCTCGGCCTGATCGCCGAGGCGACCGAGCGCATCGGACTCGGAACGGCGGTCCTGGTGCCGAACCTGCGCCATGTGATGACGACCGCCTCGGCGATCGCGACGATCGACCGGCTGGCGCCCGGCCGTCTGGCCTGTGCGGTCGGGACCGGCTACACGGCGCGCCTGGTGCTCGGCCGGAAGGCGCTGCCCTGGAAGACGGTCCGTCGCTACGTCGAGCAGCTGCGGGCGCTCCTGCGCGGCGAGGTGACGGAGATCGACGGTCGGGCCTGCCAGATGATCCATCGCCCGGAGCTCGCGAAGGCTCGGCCGATCGAGGTCCCGATCCTGCTCTCGGCCTTCGGGCCGAAGGGGCTCGCCATCACGCGCGAGATCGCCGACGGCTGGATGGGATTCTCGCCTCCGCCCGAGCCCTTCGAGCAGGCGGTGCAGCTCGTCAACGGCACCGTGCTCGCCCCGGGCGAGTCGGCGAACGCCAGCCGGGTGATCGAGGCCGTGGGGCCCTGGCAGGCGGGCGCCTACCACGTGACCTGGGAGACCGCGCCCGAGAACCTGCCCGCGATTCCCGGCGGCGCCGATTGGCTCGAACGGATCGAGTCCGAGCGGCCCGAGGGCGAGCGTCATCTCGCGGTGCACTCCGGGCATTGCACCCATCTCAACGCTGCGGATCGCCGCGCCTTCGAAGCCTGGGGCGGCGAGATCCCGTGGCACGGCTGGGTGGGCCCGGCCGAGGATCTGCTCGCGCGCGCCCGGGAGAGCGCAGCGGCCGGGTCGACCGAGATCCTCTACACGCCGGCCGGCGACGACCTGATCGGCCAGGCCGAGACCTTCTACGGCGCCGTCCAGGCGGTGCAGGACTGAGAACGGAGCCTCCATGCTGACGAAATTCGACGACTATCCGATCCACCAGACCTCCGAGCCCCTGGCCGTCCCCGCGACGACCGATCGTCACGCCTACGATCGCTACTGGTTCAACGGCTACCAGGACGATGGCGCCTTCTACTTCGGCATCGGAGCGGCGGTCTATCCGAACCTCGGCATCCTGGATTGCGGGCTCTCGATCGTCCACGACGGAGAGCAGCATGCGTTTCATGCCTCCCGGCGGGCTCCCGAGGAGCGGAGCGAGGTCGAGGTCGGCCCCTTCAAGATCGAGATCATCCGTCCGATGCACACGCTGCGCGTGACGCTCGACGAGAACGAGACGGGCATCTCGGCCGACCTGCTCTGGATCCCGCGGACCGCGAGCTTCGCCGAGGAGTTCCAGCGCTCCAAGCGGACTCCGGGCCGTTCCAACGTGCACATGGAGGCGACGCGCTTCAACCAGTTCGGTCACTGGCAGGGAGAGATCCGCTATGCGGGCCGGACCGTGCAGATCGACCCGGCCCGGGTCTACGGCACGAAGGATCGCTCCTGGGGCATCCGTCCCGTCGGCGACCCGGCGCCTCCGGGTGCCCCGCCGCTCGAGATGCCCTCGATCAACTTCATCTGGGCACCGCTCCACTGGAAGGATCGCTGCACGCACGCCGGTCTCTTCGAGAACCAGCACGGCGTGACATGGCATTGGGACGGCATGATCATGCCCACCTACGAGAATCCCGACGAGATCCCGGGCGTCGAGGATCCGAACATGATCCCGCTCGCCGGCGTCGACCACGAGATCCACGAGTTCTTTCCGGGGACGCGCCGCGCCCGGCGCGCGACGGTCTCGCTGCTCGATCTCGAAGGAGGGCGGACCGACATCGAGCTCGAGTCGCTGCTCGTGTACCGCATGAAGGGAATCGGCTATTCGCATCCCGAGTGGGGCCATGGGAAATGGAAGGGCGAGCTCGCGATCGGGGGCGAGTCCTGGAAGATCGAGGATTGCGACAACATGGAGCTGCCCAATCAGCACATCCAGCAGGTGGTGCGCGCGCGGCTCGGCGAGGAGGAGGGCATCGGTGTCCTCGAGCAGATCCACATGGGGCCGAGCAAGCGCTACGGCTTCCGGGAGTTCCTCGATCCCGCCTCGTGAGCCCGGCGCGCGTCGGGACGAGCGTCCATCCTGGGGCGCGGGCATCGTCAACCATGGCAGCTACGACGATCTCGAGGCCTGTCTGTCCGCCATCGCTCGCCAGGATCTTCGACCGGCGGCGATCGCGGTCTACGATACGGGAGAGGATCCCGCGCGCCTCGCGAGGCTTCGGGAGGCCCATCCGGAGGTCGGCTTCGAGAGCGGAGCGAATCGCGGCTACGCCGGGGGTGCGAACCGCGTGGTCGGGCGGATCGAGTCGAGCGGGGAGAGGATCGAGTACATCCTGCTGCTCAATCCCGACGTCGAGCTCGATCCGGACTTCGTGGCCCGCTTGATCGACGCGATGCTCGCGCGACCGTGCGTGGCGATCGCGACGGGCAAGCTGCTGCGACCGGATCGGAGGACGCTCGACAGCGCCGGCATCTTCTTCGGTCGCCATGGCCGGCCTCGGGACCGGGGCAGCGAGGAGCCCGACCGCGGACGCTACGACCGGACGGAAGGCGTGGACGCCGCCAGCGGTGCGGCGATGATGTTGCGGGTGGCGGCCATCGAGGATCTCCGGATCGAGAACGAGCTCTTCGACGAGGACTTCTTCGCCTATCACGAGGATACGGATCTCTGCTGGCGTGCGCGGCGCTTCGGCTGGTCGATCCTCTACGAGCCCGCGGCGGTGGCGCTGGGGTACTCCGTCGTCGGCGTCGTCGGGGCGCTCGTCG
>CAYXLY010000025.1:0-18927 GCA_964466005.1 uncultured Spirochaetaceae bacterium
CTCTTCGGTCACCACGGCGTCCACGAAGACATCGTGCCCACTCATCGGGACCCGCTCCACCCTCTGGAAGTCGAAGGCCACTCCGACGAGGAGCGGCCGCTCGGCGCCGCCCCCGAGTCTCGCGAGCGCCCGATCATAGTATCCGCCGCCGCGCCCCAGTCGCCCCCCTCTGCGATCGAAGGCCAGGCCGGGGACGAGTACCAGCGCACCGGGCTCGAGCGCGCGCGCCGCCACGGCCTCGTCGGGCTCTCGAACGCCATACCGCCCCCGCCGCAAGGCCTCGAAGCCTTCGATGGGCACGAACTCGAGCTGCGTGCCCGGCCGCATCCGCGGCAGGAGCGTGACCCGCCCGCTGCCTCGCGCCGACTCGAAGAGAGGGGCCGAGTCCACCTCCCCCGGAAGGCTCGCATAGAGAGCCACCTCGGACGACTGGTGCCATCGGCTCCAACGCTCGAGACGTCGGGTGACGGCGAGGCCGACCTGCTCGGCCCGATCCTCCGAGAGCGCGCGCAGGAGGGGCAGGAAGGCGGCGCGCAGGCGTTTCTTGTCGTCGGCGGAGTCGTCGGACATGAGCTCCTGTCCGGTTCTTCCGGCCTTCCGGCCTTCCGGCCCCGATCGGCCGAGTCCGGCCTCGCGGTTCGATCCGCGGGAGCGGGTCCGGACGGGCACGAAGAGCGGGGATGTGATTCCGATCGAGCCGACGGCTCCGATGAATCCTGCGAGAGCCGGCCCGGGACCGGTCAGCGTCCGCTGGTGCCGGTCCGACGACTCGCGCTCGTCTCGGGCAGAGGACTCCGATCACGAAGCGTCTCGATGCTCGGCAGCTCGAGGGTTCGCGGCGGCTCCGGGGAGGACGAGTCGGAGGCCGCCGCGCCTTCTTCTCCCGTCCCGGTGCGCTCCGGCGTCCTGGCGGGGCTCGCGGCCCCGCCCGAGGCATTGCGGGCCGAATCGACCGAGTCGCCTTCCTGCGCCACGGCTTCCTTCGGCACCTCCGTGGGCGACGAAGCTGCGCCTGCGGCCTGCGGAAGGGCCGACTCCACGCGCTCGATCAATGCCCGAAGCTTCCCGTCCTCCACCCCGCGACCTCTCTGCTCGCGCAGGACGAGGATCTCGCGAGCGAGGTTGAGACACGTCAGGACGGCGACGTCGAGGCTGTCGACCGTCCCCGTCCCCTCTCGAACCCGCGTCATGGCACGGTCGACATAGGCCGCGAGACGGTGCAGGGACTGCTCGTCCGCATCGCTCCGGATCCGATAGGGCTGGCCCGCGATCTCCACCGCGACCGATCGCTTGCTCATGGATTGACGTCCTCCGTCTCTCCGGCCGCCCGTGCGTCGACGACGCGATCCACCCGGGCCTGCATCGACTCGACGCGGGCGATCAGACGCTCCACGCCTTCGAGTGCCGAGAGACGAAGCGCACGCTCGCGATCGAGCTGTCTCTGCAGACCGGCGATCCGATGCTCCCGATCGGCGAGCTCCGCCAGCAAGCCCTGCTGCTCGGTCGAGAGTCGTTCGTGATCGTGGAGCAGGGACTCGACGGAGGCCTCGAGACGCTCGAAGTCGAATCGGTCGATGCGCTCCGCGGTGCGCTCGCTTCCGTGATCGGCGCTCATGCGTGTAGACTACACGATCCCACGCAGGAAGGGTGCAGCTTCGCGGGTCACTCCGGAAGACCCCAGCGGTCGCCGTCGAATCGGTGACGGACGACACGCGGATCACGGTGACTCGAGCCAGCCGAGTGATCCGGGAGCCGCGCCGATGTGCCGCCGATGCACCATGTGGACCTTCGACCGACCTCTCGGCCTCTCGACCCGTCGACCTCTCGACCTCCCGATTCGCCCTCCCGATCTCCCTCGAGCCGTGGGCAGAGCCGACGTCGGCGATCACGGCTAGCGCGGCTGATTGCCCCGGGTATTGCGCAGCTGGAGGCGCGATTCGCCGGTGAGATAGGCGTCGACTGCGCGAGCCGCCTCTCGGCCCTCCCACTGCGCCCAGACGACCAGGCTCTGTCCGCGACGACAGTCTCCGGCGGCGAAGACGCCCGGCTCCGAGGTCCGGTAGTCGTCGGTCAGCGCCTCCACGTTGCCTCGCGCGTCGAGCTTGAGGCCGAGATCCTCGAGCAGACCGGAGTGAACGGGCCCCAGGAAGCCGAGCGCCAGGAGCACCAGATCCGCGTCGAGCTCGAACTCGCTGCCGGGCACCTCCTGCATCTGGGGTCGACCGGAGGCATCGGGATCACCGAAACGGACCTCGACGCCGTGGAGCCGCTCGACCCGCCCCTTGGAGCCGGAGAAGCGCTTGGTCATCATCGCGAACTTCCGGACGCCTCCTTCGTCGTGGGAGCTCGAGCTGCGGGCCATCATCGGCCACATGGGCCACGGCGTGGAGGGATCGCGCTGAGGGGGCGGCTCCGCCAGCAGCTCGATCGAGGTCACGGACTTCGCGCCTTGACGATGGCTCGTCCCCACGCAGTCCGAGCCCGTATCACCGCCTCCGAGAATCACGACGTGCTTGTCCGTCGCCAGGATCTCCGACTCGGCGGGCACCGTATCCCCCTGCACCCGTCGGGTCGCCTGAGGCAGGAAGTCCATGGCGAAGTGGATTCCCTCGAGCTCGCGGCCCTCCACCGGAAGGTCCCGGGGTCGCTCCGCTCCCATGCAGAGGAGAACGGCATCGAAGTTCTTGCGCAGATCCGCAGCCGACAGATCGACGCCGACGTTCACGCCCGTCTGGAAGGCGACGCCCTCCTCCTTCATCTGCTCGAGGCGCCGATCGATGATCCACTTCTCCATCTTGAACTCGGGTATGCCGTATCGCAGCAGGCCTCCGATGCGATCGCTCTTCTCGAAGACGGTCACGCCATGCCCCGCCCGACAGAGCTGCTGTGCGGCCGAGAGGCCAGCGGGGCCCGACCCGATCACGGCCACGGAGCGTCCCGTCCGCTTGCGCGGAACGACCGGCTTGATGAGACCGTGCTCCCAGGCGTGGCTCACGATCTTGAACTCGATGTTCTTGATCGTCACCGGGTCGTCGTTGATCCCCAGCACGCAGCCCGCCTCGCAGGGCGCGGGGCAGATCGAGCCCGTGAATTCCGGAAAGTTGTTCGTCGAGTGGAGGCGCGTCATCGCCTCCTCCCATCGGCCGCGGTAGACGAGGTCGTTCCAGTCGGGGATCACGTTCCCCAGCGGACACCCGCCCCGCCCCGAGTTCGGATTGCTGCAGAAGGGCACGCCGCAATCCATGCAGCGCGCGGCCTGGGACGTGAGCTCTTCCTCCGGCACCTCGAGCATCACCTGCTTGAAGTCCCGGACGCGCTCCTCCACCGGGCGATAGCGCGCACCCTTTCGCTGGAACTCGAGGAATCCGGTCGGCTTCGCCATTTCGTCTGCCTCTGTACTGCCTGGGCGTCCGGCGCCTGCATCACTGCATCAGGGCGCGGGAATCCCGAGAATGGACGATGAGGGCCCCGGTGGGCCTACTGCTTCGCGAGCGCGGCGAGCGCCTTCTTGTACTCCTGCGGGAAGACCTTCACGAAACGGGGTGCGAAGGTGTCCCATTTCCGCAGGATGTCGTCCGCCCGGGCGCTTCGCGTGTACTCGAAGTGCTTGCGCAGCATCTTCTGCACGTACTCGACGTCGTCGGTCGACAGCGGCTCGAGATCGAGGGCGGCCAGCGGGTTCAGACGCGCCGGGAAGGTTCCGTCCTCGTCGAGCACGAAGGCGATGCCTCCGCTCATCCCGGCTCCGAAGTTGAGACCGGTCCGCCCGAGGATGATCGCGCGCCCGCCGGTCATGTACTCGCAGCCATGATCCCCCACACCTTCGACGACCGCCTCGGCCCCCGAGTTCCGCACGCAGAAGCGCTCCCCGGCCAGTCCGTGGAAGAAGGCCTCGCCCCCCGTCGCGCCGTAGAGGAGCACGTTGCCCGCGATGATGTTCGCGCTCGGGTCGAAGCTCGCGTTCGACGGCGTCCGCACGATCACCCGACCACCCGAGAGCCCCTTGCCGACGTAATCGTTCGCATCGCCCTCCACGCGGATCGTGATGCCCCGGGGCAGCCAGGCTCCGAGGCTCTGGCCGGCGGAGCCCTTGAACTCGAGCTCGATCGTGCCGTCGGGCAGGCCCTCGAGACCGTATCGCCGGGAGACCTCCGAGCCGAGAATCGTGCCGACGGTGCGATTCGTATTCTTGATCGGCAGCTCGATCCGCACCGACTCTCCCCGTTCGAGCGCCGGCTCGGCCAGCTCGAGCAGCTTCATGTCGAGGGCGTACTCGAGGCCGTGGTCCTGCTTGCCCGTGTGGCGCCGGTCGAAGGGCACGTCCGGGTCGTGGAGAAGACCGGACAGATCGATGCTCGAGGCCTTCCAGTGATTGATCGACTTGCGCATCTGCAGTCGGCCGACCTGGCCGATCATCTCGTCCATCGTGCGGTAGCCGAGCCGAGCCATGAGCTCGCGGACCTGCTCGGCCACGAAGAAGAAGAACCGCGTCACGTGCTCGGGCTGCCCCATGAAGCGTTCCCGCAGCTCCTTGCGCTGCGTCGCGATCCCGACCGGACAGGTATTCAGGTGGCAGACCCGCATGAGGATGCAGCCCATCGCCACGAGCGGGGCGGTCGCGAAGCCGAACTCGTCGGCGCCGAGGAGCGCCCCGATCACCACGTCCCGCCCGGTCTTGAACCCGCCGTCGACCTGGACGCGGATCCGGCCGCGCAGATCGTTCTGCACGAGCGTCTGCTGGGTCTCGGCGAGACCGATCTCCCACGGGCAGCCGGCGTTCTTGATCGACGTGAGCGCGGAGGCGCCCGTCCCGCCGTCGTGGCCCGAGATGAGCACGCCGTCCGCCTTGCCCTTGGAGACCCCCGAGGCGATCGTGCCGACGCCCGTCTCCGAGACGAGCTTCACGCTCACGTTCGCTCGACGGTTCGCGTTCTTGAGATCGTGGATCAGCTGGGAGAGGTCCTCGATCGAGTAGATGTCGTGATGCGGAGGCGGAGACGTGAGCCCCACTCCCGGGGTCGAGTAGCGCGTCTTCGCGATGATCTGATCGACCTTGTGACCGGGCAGCTCGCCGCCCTCTCCGGGCTTCGCGCCCTGGGCGATCTTGATCTGCATCTCGTCGGAGTTGACCAGGTAGGCGCTGGTCACGCCGAAGCGGCCGGACGCCACCTGCTTGATCGCGCTCCGCCTCGAGTCCCCGTTCGGATCCGGGGTCCACCGCTTGGGATCCTCACCGCCCTCGCCCGTGTTGCTCTTGCCTCCGAGGCGATTCATCGCGATCGCGAGCGTCTCGTGGGCCTCGGCCGAGATGGAGCCGTAGGACATCGCGCCGGTGCAGAATCGCTTGACGATCTCGGCGGCCTCCTCGACCTCTTCGATCGGCACCGGGTCTCGATCGAGCTTGAACTCGAGCAGCCCGCGGAGCGTGCGCATGCGCAGGGCATCGTCGTCGGCCGCCGCCGTGTACTCCTCGAAGCTCTTCCAGCTCTGCTGCCGCACCGCATGCTGGAGCTTCGCCACCGAATCGGGGTTGAAGGAGTGCTGCTCGCCGCGCAGGCGCCACTGGTAGAGGCCCCCCGGATCCAGCTCCGGGAACTCGAAGGCCTCGTCGGGGAAGCCTCGCTCGTGTCGCATCTGGACCTCGCGGGCCAGGACGTCGAGCCCGACCCCCGACACCCGGGAGTGCGTCCCGGCGAAGGCCATGTCCACGACCTCCGCGGAGAGGCCCACGGCCTCGAAGATCTGAGCACCCCGATAGCTCTGGAGCGTCGAGATCCCCATCTTCGCGAAGATCTTGAGGAGCCCGAGGTCGATCGCCTTCAGGTAGTTCTCCTCGGCCACCGCCAGGTCGAGCCCCTCTCCGGTGTAGGCGCCGTCCCGAACGAGATCCGCCACGGTCTCGAACGCCAGGTAGGGATTGACGGCGCCCGCGCCGTAGCCGATCAGCAGCGCGAAATGCGCCACCTCCCGGGCCTCGCCCGTCTCGACCACGAGCCCGCAGAGGGTCCGCGTCTCCTCGCGAATCAGATGATGATGGACCGCACCGGTCGCCAGCAGCGAGGGGATCGGGGCGAGCTCCGGCGTGACCCCCCGATCCGAGAGGATCAGGATGTTCACGCCCGCCGCGAGCGCCTGGCTGGCCTCGCGACGGAGCTGATCGAGCGCGGCCCGCAGGCCCTCTCCGCCCTCGCCGACCTTGTAGAGCGTCGACAGCGTCTGCGCCTTGAAGCCCGGCTGATCGATCTGGCGGATCGCCTCGAGCTCGGCGTCACGCAGGACCGGTCGGTGGAGACGCAGCAGACGCGCGTGCTCCGGCGTCTCTTCGAGCAGGTTCTTCTCCGCACCGAGGGTCGAGTCCAGCGTCATCACCGGTCGCTCGCGGATCGAGTCGATCGCCGGATTCGTGACCTGGGCGAAGTTCTGCTTGAAGTAGTGGAAGAGCAGACGGGGCCGATCGGAGAGACAGGCCAGCGCGGAGTCCTCGCCCATCGAGCCGAGGGCCTCCTTGCCGTTGCTCGCCATGGGCGCGAGCAGGAAGCGCTGGTCTTCGAGCGTGTAGCCGAAGGTCTGCTGGAGCGAGAGACGGATCTCCGGATTCGGCTGATGGACGGCGTCGACGCGGCCGAGGTCGCCGAGCTCGAGCCGATTCGTCTCGACCCACTCGCGATAGGGCTGGCGCGAGATGTAGCGAGCCTTGAGCTCGGCGTCCTCGACGATTCGCCCCTCCTCGAGATCGGCGTAGAAGATGCGTCCGGGCTCGAGTCGCCCCTTTCGGACGATGTCCGCGGGGTCGATGTCGAGGGTGCCGACCTCGGAGCCCATGACGAGGAGTCCGTCCTTCGTCACGACATAGCGGGAGGGCCTCAGACCGTTGCGATCGAGCACGGCACCGACGCCGTCCCCGTTCGAGAAGCACATCGAGGCGGGACCGTCCCAGGGCTCCATCATGCAGGAGTGATACTCGTAGAAGGCCCGACGATCGGGATCCATCGACTCCTGGTTCTCCCACGCCTCGGGGATCATCATCAGCATCGCGTGAGGAAGGTCGCGGCCGGTGAGATGGAGGAACTCGAGCGCATTGTCGAAGCGCGCCGAGTCGCTCGTGCCCTCCGGCATCACCGGAAAGATCTTCTTCAGGTCCTCGCCGAAGAGATCCGACCGAAGCGTTCCCTCCCGCGCATGCATCCAGTTCTGGTTGCCGCGCACCGTATTGATCTCGCCATTGTGGGCCAGATACCGGAAGGGCTGCGCGAGATCCCAGGTCGGGAAGGTGTTGGTCGAGTATCGCTGGTGGACGACGGCCAGGCGCGACTCGACGTCCGGATCCTGCAGGTCCGGGAAGAAGGCGGGCGTCTGATGGGCCAGGAACATGCCCTTGTAGAGAAAGGTCTTCGACGAGAGGCTCGGGATGTGGAAGGCCGTTCCCAGGGCGTCGACCCGATTCTCGATCAGACGCCGGATCACGTAGAGCTTGCGCTCGAAGGCGGGCTGGTCGAGGCCCTCGGCGGCGCCCACGAAGATCTGCCGGATCACCGGCATGCCGCGGCGAGCGATCGCCCCGATCGTGTCGGGATCGGTCGGCACCTCGCGCCAGCCGAGCAGCCGCTGCCCCTCGGCCTCGATGGCCTCCTCGACGATCCGGATCTGCGCGGCGCGCTCGTCCGCATCGGTCGCGAGAAAGACGAGCGCAGAGGCATAGGCGTCGGCCTCCGGAAGTCCGAACCCCTCGGCGTCCGCCACCTTGCGCAGGAACTTGTCCGGCTTCTGGATCAGCATCCCGGCGCCGTCTCCCGTCGCCTCGTCCGAGCCGGCGGCGCCGCGGTGGGTGAGATGGCAGAGGACCTCGGTCGCCTGCTCGATGATGTCGTGGCTGGCGGCCCGCTTCAGATCCGCGACGAAACCGATGCCACAGGCATCGTGCTCGAGGGACGGGTCGTAGAGGCCCTGCTTCGGCGGCAGTCCGTATCGCTTCATTCGCGCATCCGGCTTTCTGGCGAGTTTCCGACCATCGCTGGCGATCGTCGGATGGACCCGGGGAGAGCTTCGCAGAACGGGTGCCTCGGCTCGCCGACCCCTCCCGTGCGCATGACACGCTCTCGCGTCACGTTCCGGGAGACGAGCTCGGTCCGGTCGAGGCGTCGGGTCGGCGCTTCGATCTCCGTACCGGCTTCGGAGCCCACCGACCCTGCCCTGGGTCGCGGCGTGAAGTCCAGTCTGATCGACGAAGGCCGGCCCACGGAGTGCTAAGTTACCGCGGGTCCAACGTTTTTCGAGCTTTCGACCCTAAGCCAAGGTCTGCGGGCTGTCAACAAGGAGGCGATGCATCACGGCGTGGCGGGGCGCTCGGGCCTTCCCTCCGCCCGCTCCTCGAGCAGCCGGCGCAGCCTCGCGGGATGATTCGTGATGATCCCGTCGACTCCGAGATCGAGGAGCCGGGACATCCCGGCGGGGTCGTCTTCGGTATACGGATAGACGCGAATGCCCTCCGCGTGCGCACGGCGGACCAGATTGGCCGTGACCAACGCGGTATGTGGGTTTATCGCTTCAGCCAGAACACGTCGGGCTCGCTTCAGGATCCGGCGCGGGGCCCGAGGGGAGGCCAGCACCGCCAGCCTGACCTCGGGCGAGAGCGCCCGCAGTCGTTCCAGGACGGGGTCCGAGAAAGAGGAGATCAGCATCCGCCCGAGCAGGCCTCGCTCCTCCAGCATGGCCAGCACGCTCTCCTCGAGCCCCGCATAGGGAGCGCCGGCGCGATCGACCTTGATCTCCAGATTGAGCTCGACCTGCCGGCCGAAGCTCTCGAGCACGTCGAGCAGCATCGGCATCCGCTCGGGGACCACAGAGCCGGGCGCCGCGTTCAGCTCGGCCAGCTCGGCAGCCGTTCGGTCTGCGATCTCTCCCTCCCCTCCCAGCCGCGTCAGCTCGGCGTCGTGATGGATCATCACGACGCCGTCGCGACTGCGATGGAGGTCGATCTCGATCATGTCGACGCCCTGCTCGACCGCACGCCGATAGGCGGCCATCGTGTTCTCCGGACTCTCGCCGGAGGCTCCTCGATGGGCGATCACCTTCGGTCGCCTCACGCGCCCGGCTCCACCCAGCCTCGGGAGCGCTCGACGGCTCGAAGCCAGTCACGGTGGCGCGCGTCGCGCTCGTCCGCGGACATCCGGGGCTCGAAGACGGTCGTCGAGCCGCCTCCTCCCGTGAGGCCTTCGAGATCGTCCCAGAAATCGATCGCCATCCCCGCCAAGGCGGCCGCGCCGGTGGCGGTGGCCTCGAGCCGAGCCGGTCGCTCGACGGGCAGGCCCAGGATGTCCGCCTGGAACTGCATCAGGAAATCGTTCTCGCAGGCGCCGCCGTCCACCCTCAGCACGGCCGGCGCGATCCCGGAGTCGCGCTCCATCGCCTGCATGACGTCGCGGGTCTGATAGGCGATCGATTCGAGCGTCGCGCGCGTGACGTGGGCGCGCGACGTGCCGCGCGTCATGCCCACGAGCGTGCCCCGGGCCGTCTCGTCCCAGTGCGGCGCACCGAGCCCGACGAACGCCGGTACGAGATAGACCCCTCCCGTATCCTCGACGCTGCGCGCCAGAGCCTCGGTCTCCGAGGCATGACGAACGAGGCCGAGACCGTCCCGGAGCCATTGGACGGCTGCGCCGGCGACGAAGATCGAGCCTTCGAGGGCGTACCGCAGGGCCCCCTCGAGCTGCCATGCCACGGTCGAGACGAGTCCGCTCTGCGAGCGGGGGATCTCCTCTCCCGTATTCATCAGCAGGAAGCAGCCCGTCCCGTAGGTGTTCTTCGCCCGACCGGGCTCCACACAGCCCTGCCCGAAGAGAGCGGATTGCTGATCGCCCGCCATCCCCGTCACGGGGATCGCTTCCCCCAGCCACTCCGGGTCCGTCCGCCCGAAGAGCCCCGAGGAGTCGCGAATCTCAGGCAGCATCGCGCGGGGGATCCGGAGCATCTCGAGCAGGGCGTCCTCCCACCGGCCCTCGTGGATGTCGTAGAGCAGGGTCCGCGATGCGTTCGACGGCTCGGTAGCGAAGACGCGTCCGCGGGTCAGCTTGTAGAGCAGCCAGGTATCGATCGTGCCGAAGCAGAGCTCGCCGGACTCGGCGCGAGCCTGTGCCCCGGGGACCGCATCGAGGATGAAGCGGATCTTCGTGCCCGAGAAATAGGGATCGATGCGGAGTCCCGTGCGCTCGCGAATCTCGTCCTCGAGCCCCGCCGCACGCAAGCCTTCGCAGATCCCGCTCGACTGCCTCGACTGCCAGACGATCGCAGGATGGATCGGCTCCCCGCTGCGTCGATCCCACACGACCGCCGTCTCGCGTTGATTCGAGATGCCGATCGCGGCGACGTCTCCGCCCCGGGCGCCCGCGTCCTCCATCGCTGCGCGCATCGCCTTCAGCTGGCTCTGCCAGATCGCCTCGGGGTCGTGCTCGACCCAGCCCGGACGCGGGAAGGATTGGGGAAACTCGAGCTGTCCGACGCCGGCGATGTCGCCGGATCGATCGAAGAGCAGCGCTCTCGACGAGGTCGTCCCCTGATCCAGCGCGAGCACGAAGTCCGCCACTCCCGGCTCCTTCCCCGGACGCCGAGCGTCCGTCCCGATCGGGATCAGGCCTCGTCCCCGAAGAGCGCGTCGACGAACTCGGTCGCATCGAACTCGCGGAGGTCTTCGATGCCCTCGCCCACGCCGACGAAATTCACCGGGATGCCGAACTCGTCGGCGAGGCCCACGATCACGCCGCCCTTCGCCGTCCCGTCCATCTTCGTCAGGACCAGCCCCGTCACGTCGGCGACCTCGGTGAAGAGCCGCGCCTGGGAGATCGCGTTCTGCCCGGTATTCGCGTCGAGCACCAGCAGGATCTCGTGGGGCGCATCGGGCAGCTCCCGACCGATCACGCGGACGATCTTGCCGAGCTCCTCCATCAAGGGCTTCTTCGTCTGCAGGCGTCCGGCGGTGTCGATGAGGGCGACGTCGGCTCTTCGTGCGATGGCGCTCTTCACGGTGTCGAAGGCGACCGATGCGGGATCGCCGCCCGGCGCACCCGCGATCACCTCGCAGCCCACGCGCTCTCCCCAGGCCTGGAGCTGCTCGATGGCCGCGGCCCGGAACGTGTCGCCCGCGCCGAGGATCACCTTACGGTCCCGTGCCTGGTGTCGGGCGGCGAGCTTGCCGATCGTCGTGGTCTTGCCGGCGCCGTTCACGCCGAGGATCAGCACGACATGCGGCGTCCCCTGCAGCGCGAAGACGTCCTCCGATCGCTCGGCCGCCGAGAGCTTCTCGGCGATCGCCGACTTCAGCAGGGCCCGCACGGCCTCCCCGTCCTCGCCCCGGGCATCGGCGCGCACCCGCTCGAGCAGGGACTCCGCGGTCGATACGCCGAGGTCCGCAGTGAAGAGGACCTCCTCGAGCTCCTCGAGCAGCTCGTCATCGAGGCGTCGCCCCCCGAGCACGCGGGAGAGCCGGCCCACCAACGCCTCGCTCGTGCTCCGCAGCCGGTCGCGGAGCCGCACGCGGGGGAGCTCGATCGGGGCGGGCTCGGGGGCGGGCACCGGCTCGACGGTCGAGACCGGCTCGGGCTCGGGGATCGGCTCGGGGACGGGAGCGGACTCCGGGACCGGCGCGGGTGCAGCCTCGGCCACCGGGGCCGGCACGGCCTCCGGCATCGGCTCCGGGACCGGGGCCGGCTCTGTCTCCGGCTCGGCGGCCGACTCGGGGACGGGCTCCAGTGCGGGCTCGGGGGCAGGCTCGGGGAGACGCTCCGGCGCCGGGGCCGGCTCGGCGGGGCGCGCCTCGGGCCGAGCGGGCGGACCCGCCTCCGCCGGCGGCTCCGGGGCTCGCGGCGGCTCGACCCGGCGCCGGCGAGCCAGATGCTCGAGGGTCAGGGCCAGCACCAGCGGCACGGCCAGGCTCGAGAGGACGAAGGCGAGCGGATGCTGGCGGATCCAGCCCGCGAGCTCCGTGAGGATCGATTCCATGGGGCGCGGAGCATACCAGCCCGCTCCGGGACTTCGAGACGAGCCCGGCACCCGCCTCCCGGCGGCGCCCGATCGCCGGCACGCCCTCTCCTCCAGCGACTCGTCCGGCAGCTCCCGTCGGCCGGCCCGGCGGTCCTGCGCGGTCCCGCGCCGACCCTGCGCCGGTCCCGCGCCCATCCCGAGCCGCCCTGCGCGGCCCCCGACCCGAACCCGCGCGAGAAGGCGCCGTCCCGCGATAGGATCGGGGACCGGCCGCGGCGTGGGCCTCCAGGTTCGAGGATCCGCCCCGGGGCTCGCGACGCGATCGATTCGCGGAGGCAGCCGTGACAGGACGAGGAACGGTCTTCCGAGGCGCCCGAGAGGGACGTCCCTTCTGGGTCAACCTCCTGAACGCTTCACTCGGACCGACCGCGTCGTGGATCCGGCTCTCGCCCGAGGCGCTGGCGCGACGAGGACGACGAGCCGCCGAGGAGGCCGGGGTCGAAGGCCTCGCCTTCGTCGACGAGTGGGCGACCCTGCTCGAGGCAATCGAGAGCGAGGCCGACCTCCACTGGCTCGGACGGGTCGCCGCCCGCCAGGAGACCCTGCGTCTGATGCAGACGCAGACCCGCACCCGACGCGCCCTGGACGACCGGCCCTCCCAGGAGGCTCGACCGATGGCTCCGCTCATCATCCTGGGATGGCCGAGGACCGGCTCGACCCATCTGCTGGGTCTGCTCTCCCGGGATCCGGCGAATCGGGCGCTCCCCTACTTCGAGAGCTTCGATCCCGTTGCGCCCAGGGGCCGCGACGATCGCATCGAGCGCGTCGACTCGATGCTCCGCTTCGTCGAGGCCCTCGCGCCGGGCTACTCCGCGATCCATCCGATGCAGGGAAGCGATCCCGAGGAGTGCGTCGCGATCTTCATGCTCGCGTTCCGAACGCTCCAATTCGACATCCAGTATCGGGTGCCGAGCTACGTCCGGTGGCTACGGGAGAGCGACCCGCTGCCCGCCCACCGGTTTCATCGGGACGTGCTGCAGTGGATCGAGTCCCAGCGGCCGGAAGACGAGCGCTGGCTCTTGAAGGATCCGACGCACATGCTCTCCTTCGACGCGCTCGTCTCGCTCCATCCCGGCGCGCGATTCATCCATCTCCACCGCGACCCGAGCGAGGCGATCGCTTCGATCTGCAGCCTCTACGCCCATACGCGCGCGATGTTCTCGGACGCCGTCGATCCCCTCGCGCTGGGGCCCGAGATCCTCGACGGCTACTGGGGCGACGGTCTCGACGGCCTGCTGGAGGCGCGCCGACGGCATCCCGAGGTGCCGGTCGCGGACCTCCGCTACGAGGACCTGAGGCGGGATCCGGTCGCCGCGATCGAGTCCGCCTACGCGACCCTGGAGCTTGCCCTCTCGCAGGAGGCCCGAGAGGAGATCCGCGTCCATGCCGCAGGGCATCCCCAGCATGCACAGGGACGCCATCGCTACTCCCTCGAGCGATTCGGCCTCTGCGAGAGCCGGATCCAGGAGCGCTTCGGCGCCTACGCGCAGCGATTCGGACTCGACGAGGCGAGCTCGCCGACGAGCTGATCGGCTGATCGGCTGATCGGCTGATCGGCTGATCAACGGTCGGCCGAGCTCAGCTGAGTACGACGGAGACCAGCTTCGAGACGCCCTTCTGCTCCATCGTCACGCCATAGAGGACGTCGGCCACCTCGATCGTGCGCTTGTTGTGGGTGATCACGAGGAACTGGCTCTCGCTCGCCATCTCGGTGATCAGCTGGTTGAAGCGCCCCACATTGGCATCGTCGAGCGCCGCGTCGACCTCGTCGAGCAGGAAGAAGGGCGAAGGCCGGACCTGGAAGACCGCGACGAGCAGCGCCAGGGCCGTCATGGTCTTCTCTCCGCCCGAGAGCAGGTTCACGTTCTGCAGTCGCTTTCCGGGAGGCATCGCCATGATGTCGACCCCCGCCTCCAGGATATCCTCTGCATCGGTCAGCTCGAGGCTCGCCTTCCCGCCTCCGAAGAGGCGCGGGAAGTTCTCAGAGAAATGCTTGCTCACCCGCTCGAAGGTCTCCCGGAATCGCTTTCGGCTGGTCCGATTGATCCGTGCGATGGCTTCGCGCAGGTTGCGGATCGTGCCCTCGAGATCCTCCTTCTGCTCGGAGAGGAAGCGGAAACGCTCGGCGAGCTCCTCGTGCTCCTCGATGGCGCCGAGATTCACGTCGCCGAGCGATTGCAGGGCCTTTCGGATCCTCTCCGCCTCGCTCTTGCGCTCGGCCGTCGACTGCATCGCGAGCTCGATGTTGCGCCGGGCCTCCTTCAGCCCGGACGCGGAGCTCCCCGCCTCGTCCGACTCGCTCTCGTCGTCCTCTCCTGCGTCTGTCCCGATCTGCTCGGTCGCGTCGGCGCTCGCCTTCGCTTCCGAAGCCTCCGCGCCCGATTCCTTCCCGAGGATCGCCGACGACGGCTCGTCGGGACGCGCGTGGCCGGCGTCGAGCTCCTCGAGGGTCGGCAGCCTCCACTCGTCGATCTCGACCTGCCAGCGCTCGCGCACCGTCGAGGCCTGATGGCCGAGCCGCATCTCCGCCTCGCGCAGCTTCAGCTCGGCCTGGCTCGTCTTCTCGCGTGCGGCGCCGAGCTCCGAGCGGAGGCTCCGCGCGCTCTCCTCGATCTCGTTCACCCTGGCCGAGGTCGCCTCGAAGTGCTCGCGCAGCCGATCGCTCTCGAGGCGCGCGCTCTCCTCGGCCTCGAGCCGAACGCCGAGCTCCGACTCCGCGCTCTCGATCTCCGCGAGCAGCGCCTCCCGCCGGATGCGCGCCGACTCGATCTCCTCGTTGCGACGATCGATCCAGCCGCGCGTCTCCCGCTCCGACTGCTCGGCGCGGGTCGCCGTCTCTCGCAGCCTGAGCCGGACCTCGTCCCGCGCTCGGTAGGCCACCCGGAGCTCGGTCACCCGACTCTCGCAGCGTGAGAGCTCGCGACCGGCCGAGCTGATCCGAAGACCGAGCGCGTCGACCTCCCGCTGGCTCTCCTCTCGCTGGCGGCGCCGCTCCTCGATCTGCTGCTGCAGACGTGCGAGCTCCTCGACGAGGGACTCCTGCTCTCCGAGCAGGTCCGACCGCTCGGCGCTGCGGGTCTGCTGCGCCTCGCCGATCCGCTTGACCTTCTCGGCCGAGCGCTCGAGATCCTTCTCGTGGTTGGCCACCGCCAGCGCCGCGGTATGGTGGCGGTTGCGGAGATTCTCGAGATCTTCGCTGGCCTGCCCGAGTGCAGCCTCGGCCCGCTGCTGACGCGCATGCACCTCCTCCACCTGCTGGTCGAGGCGGGCCACCTCGACCTCCAGCTCCCGCACCTCGCGGGCGCGCGTGAGCACGCCGCTCGCCGAGGATTCTCCGCCGCCCTGGATCAGGCCCTCGGGCGTCGCCAGGTCGCCGCCGGGCGTGACGAAGGTCGCGGGCAGTCGACCGTCGCCGAAATGCTCGAAGGCCTGCTCGAGACGGTCGACCAGGTAGACGTCGCCGAGGAGCGTGCGGGCCACGCCTTCACAGCCGGAGCGCGGTCGGACCCGCTTGATCAAGGGGTCCCCCAACGGCACTACCCCCGTCCCGATCACGTCCGGCGTCGTCCGGATCAGGAAGGCGCCCCGACCGGCCCCCTCCTCGCGGAGCCTCGCGAGCGCCTCGAGTGCGCCCTGGCTGCCCTCGATCACGATGGCATCCGCCCGATCGGCGAGCACGGCCTCCACGGCGCGCTCGACCTCGGCGTCGGCCTCGATGAGCTCTCGGACCAGCCCCTTCAATCCATAGCGGCCCGAGGTCTCCTCACCCGCCTCGAGCAGATGGCGCGCTCCCGCGCCGACATCCTGGCGGCCTTCGACGACCTCGCGCAGCGAGTCGAAGCGCGCCCGCGTGGTCTGGGCGCGTCGGGTGACCTCCTGCTCGGCCGTCGTCGCCTCGCGCAGCTGGTCCTTCCGGAGCTCCTGCTGACGCATGGCCTCTCGCAGCTGCTCCTGGAGCCGATCGCGCTCGGTCAGGAGGTTGCGCAGCCCCTCCTCGAGGTTGGACTGCTCGCGTCCGGCCTCGGCGGCCTGGCTCAGCTGCGCCTCGACGTCGGCATCGACGCCGCGCAGACGCTGGTCGATCGCGGCCTGCCGGTCTCCGAGGGCCGCGATCCGATCCTCGAGCCGGGCCACGGCGGTCAGCAGCTCGACGTGCGCGGCATTCTTCTGGTCGCGGGTCGCCTCGAGTGCGCGCAAGGACTCCTGCGCGGTCCGGACCTCGCTCTCCGCGGTCTCGATCGCCGCCTGCTCCTGCTCGAGTCCCCGCTCGAGCTGCTCGAGCTGCTCGCAGGCGCTGCGGTACTCCTGCTCGGCGACCCGGAGCTGCTCGGCCAGCTGACCCAGCTCCTCGCGGCGCGCCTCGCTGCCCTGCTCGAGGCTGTCGCGCTCCCGACGGGCGAGCTCGATGCGCCCCTCCAGATTCTTGATCTCGCTGCGCAAGCCGAAGAGCTTCTCGGCGCCGGCCGAGACCGCCTTCTCCGCCTCGGCGAGGGCGATGCGATGCTCCTGGGCCGCGAGCTCGCGCTCTGCCAATCGGGCGTCGAGCCCGGCCGTCCGATCCCGTAGCGCCGCGAGCTCCGCCGACTCGCGCTCGACCTCGGCCAGCAGGGCCCGTCGCTCGTCGGCGGCCAGCGAGAGCTCGAGGATGCGCTGCGTCTCCTGGAGGCGCTTGTAGCGGGCGGCCTTTCTGGCCTGTCGCTCGAGGGTCGAGATCTGTCGCCGGATCTCGCCGAGCACGTCGTTGACGCGGACGAGGTTCTGCTCGGTCGACTTCATCTTGCTCTCGGCCTCTCGGCGGCGAGCCTTGTACTTGCCGATCCCGGCGGCCTCCTCGATCAGCCCCCGCCGATCCTCGGGCTTGGCCGATACGATCTCGGCGACCTTACCCTGCTCGACGATCGTGTAGCCGCGCAGACCGATGCCCGTGTCCCGGAAGAAATCGTGCACGTCCTTCAGGCGCGACGGCTGCTTGTTCATCAGGTACTCGGACTCGCCGGAGCGGTAGAGCCGGCGTGAGATCTCGATCTCGGAGTAGGCCGCCCAGGCCGCCGGCGACTGCCCGTCGCTGTTGTCGAAGGTGAGGGCCACCTCGGCCATGCCGATCGGCGGACGGTTCTCGGAGCCCGCGAAGATCACGTCGTCCATGCCCTTGCCGCGCAGCTTGCGCGCGGACTGCTCGCCCATCACCCACTTGATGGCGTCGACGACGTTCGACTTGCCGCAGCCGTTCGGACCGACGACGCAGGTCATGCCGGCGTCGAAGCTGAAGACCGTGCGGTCGACGAAAGACTTGAATCCGTGGAGCTGTAGACTCTTGATGCGCAAGGAACCCCTCATCGATCGGCCGCCGCCGGATGCGAAGACCGGCTCTCCATCCCGCCATCCCGCCATCCCGACCCGCGCCTGCCTCTGCAGGCCTTCCCGCAGGTCCTTCCGCAGGTCCTTCCGCGGATCCCTCGAGCAGCCCGGCCCCCGTGTGGGGGCGCGCGCTCGGATCCTGCGGAGATCGGGTCTGGGAGCCCCCGTCCGGTGCGGCACGTCCACTCGATTCCAGACGGTCGACGTCTGGAATCGGATCAGCCAGCCAGCTCTCGGGGATCGATGGAGGCGGCAGGGGCTGAGCCCGCCGGCTCCCTCTTCTTGGGGGGTAGAGCCTTTTTACCACTTCCCGGTCGACGATGCCAAAAGGTTTCCGCCTAGACGATCCATCTGCGCAGGAAGCGGTTCCCGAAGGCGATCTTCACGAATTTCTGGAGCCCCGCCGCCGACTCGAGCGTGTACGGATAGCCGCCCTGCGCCTTCTTCCCCGTGTCGACGATGATCGGGTGGACATGGCAGTAGCCCCGGATGCCGACCTCGCCGTTCACCTGACCGACGCCGCTCGACTTCAGCCCGCCGAAGGGCGCCTCGGGGATTCCGTAGGTCACCGCGATGTCGTTGACGCTCACGCTGCCGGTCACCATGCGCGCCGCCAGCGCCTCTCCGCGCGCCAGATCGGTCGTCCAGATGTTGCCAGAGAGCCCGTACTCCGAGTCGTTCGCCAGCGCGAGCGCCTCCTCCTCGTCCCTCACCTTCTGGATCGCCACGATCGGACCGAAGGTCTCCCGGCACATGAGATCCATCTCGTGATCCACGTCCACCACGACCGTCGGCGGGAAGAAATAGCCGGAGAGGCTCCGATTGCGCTCGCCCCCCACGAGGACGCGGGCGCCCTTGGCGCGGGCGTCCTCCATGTGGGACTCGATGATGTCCATCTGCTTGTCCCAGAAGACCGCCCCGACGTCGCCCTCGCCGGAATCGGTCTGGGTCAGCCCCTTCGCCTGGGCCACGACCTTCTCGACAAAGGGCTCGTAGATCGACTCGGGCACGTAGACCCTCTCGGTTCCGCAGCAATAGTGGCCCGTATTGAAGAAGGAGCCCCGCACGGCGCCGTCCGCGGCCCGATCGAGGTCCGCGTCCCGGCAGACGATCATCGCGTCCTTGCCCCCGAGCTCGAGGGTGCAGGGAATCAGACGGCGCCCGCACGCCTCGCCCACCTTCCGGCCCGTCGCCACGCTTCCGGTGAACGAGATCTTGTCCACCCCGGCCTCGATCAACGCCGCCCCCGTCTCGCCGTCCCCCTGGACGACCTGATAGAGCCCTTCCGGGAAGCCCGCGGCGCGAGTGAGCTCCTCGAGGAGGAGCGCGGAGAGCGGAGTGACCTCGCTCGGCTTGTGCACCACCGCATTGCCCGCCATCAACGCCTGCGCCATCGGGTTCGCGGCCAGCGCGACGGGGCGGGCGGCACAGCTCCTCGAGGAGATGGCGGGACTCACCGAGCAGCTCGTGGACGGGCGTGACGCCGACGGGAATGGCCGGATCGGCTGGCAGGAAGGTGAGGGAGGTCTGACTCAG
>CAYXLY010000026.1:0-3029 GCA_964466005.1 uncultured Spirochaetaceae bacterium
ATCGGGGCCAGCTCCCGGGCGAGCTGCAGACGAATCTCGGCCGCCTGGACCGGCTCCAGCAGCAGAGGCAATCTCTGGCGCTCCAGATCGCGGAGACCGAGACCCGAATGGCCACGCTCGACCAGGCGGAGCAGCTCGACGCGAGCTCGCCTCGCGGACGGCTGGCGACGCTGAAGGCGGAGTACGAGCGGCGGATCGCGATCTACACGCCCGAGCATCCGAGCGTCGTGACCCTCGCGCGGCAGATTGCCTCGCTCGAGGCCGAGATCGCGGCATCGGGGGAGCCCGAGCCGGGTGCCAACCGGGCGCCTGCGCCGCCCTCGACGCTCGAAGAGCTTCGGCGGCAGCTCGCCCAGACCGAGGAGGAGTTCGCCGAGCTCGACCGCCGCGTCGCGATGATCCCCCAACGACAGGAGCAGCTCGACGCTTTGGAGCAGCGCGCCGAGGTCCTTCGCGAGAACCACCAGGAGTTCCTGCGCAAGGTGAGCCAGGCGGAGCTCGCCGAGGCGGTGGAGTCGGCGCAGCAGGGCGAGCGCGCGATGGTGCTGGATACGGCGGTCCCGCCGCGAAATCCCGATCGATCCCCCCTGCTGGTGATCGCCGCTGGACTCGTCGGATCGCTGGGGCTCTCCGTCGGTCTGGGACTGCTGCGGGAGATCCTGGATGGCGTCGTGCTCGACTCCGACGAGTTCGAGCGCGAGTTCCGTGTGCGCGTCCTGGGCTCCGTACCCCGGATTCAATGATTGGGGCCGCGAGTGGATCCGGCTGCCACCGCCTCGATCGATCCCGAGCCGAAGACGCACAGACGCTGGGAGGGGTCCGGCTGGCAGCTCATGCTCTGGCTGGGCCTGCTGGTCGCCTTCTCGCCGGTCTGGCCCGACCTTCTGGAGCTCTTGATCGAGCAGCCCTGGAGCCGGGTGGCACTCGTGTTTCCCTGGCTTGCCTGGATGGCCTCGCGTGAGGACTCCGGACGCAGCGCGCCGACGGCCTGGGGCCGGGGACTCCTCGTCTTCGGTCTGGCCTTCGAGCTGCTGGCCATCGGGGCCGATGTCGTTCGCGTCGCCCGGCTGGGACTCGGGGTGGCCGCCGTCGGACTCTGCCTCGCCGGAGGCTGGACCTCGGTGCGGGTGGCTCTGCTCCTGCTGTGGGCCGTCCCGATGCCGGCCAGCCTGCTCAACCAGCTCGGGCCGATGCTGGCGCGACTCCATGCCTCGGTCGCGGACTGGACCCTCTCGACCGCCGGCCTGGCCGTCGACCGCCTGGGGACCGGGGGGCTCCGGAGTGGCGGAGAAGAGCTCGTCCTGGGTGCCGCCGATGGGGGACTGCAGTCGATGGTGGCCTTCGCGGGCTTCGGCTGGTTCTGGGCGACTCGACGGGGCGCTCCGATGACGGGTCTCCTTCGAGGAGCCGGCGGCTGGGCCCTGTCCGCTCTGCCCCTCCAGATGATCGTCGTGACGACGGCCGGGGCGGCCTTCGCTGCAGGCGCCTCCGCGGATCGCGTGCGCGCGGCGCTCGATCTCTTCTCCTGGCTCGGCGTGATGGCCATTGGACTCGCCCCCTTCCTGTGGCAGAGCGCGGCGAATGCGCCCGTCCCCTCGTGCTCACCGGCCTCGCCTCTCGATCGGGGACGGGATCGCCGATGACGGGTCGCCAGCGCATCGAGGCGGCGCTGCTGATCGGGGTCCTGCTCGGCACCGCCGCCCTCGGCTGGTGGCTGAGTCTCCAACCTTCGGATCGGCGCGACGCCTCGAGCTTCGACGCGATTCCCTACGAGCTCAACGGCTGGAAGGCCATCGACCTGGAGATGCAGGACGGCGTGGCGGAGCTGCTGAGAGCGGACCATCACGTCCAGCGCGTCTACCTCCATCCGCTGGGCTACACCGCCTATCTCTACGTCGGCTATTACGGGACGGAGCGCGGCGGCGCTCCCGAGCACACCCCCGACAACTGCTACCCGGCCCAGGGCTGGCAGGTGCGACGGGACGACACCCTCGTCGTCGGGGGGCGATCGTCGGGCCTCTCCGTCCGCGAGTTCATCGTGGAGAAGAGCCAGGAGCTTCGCCTCGTCCACTTCTGGTACCGGACGGAGGATCGGTCGGGCTTCACCTCGACCCTCGGACTGCGGGCGCGTCAGCTCTGGGGCCGCCTGATCGAGAATCGGGGCGACGGGGCGCTCGTGCGCCTCAGCACGCCGGTCGTGGGCGGCGACCTCGACGCGGCGCGAAGCCGGCTGCTCGGTCTCGATACGGTGGTCGAGGCGGCGATCGACGAGATCTGGCCGAGGCGGACGTGAGCGATCGCCTCGGCGAGGGCAGCGAGTCGACCCGTCGCGAGTCGCCGAGCAGCGACCTGCTCGAGGGCCTGCTGGAGCCGGGGGTCGCCGGGCTGGCGGCTGCGCTCGACTGGGGCTGCGACGCGTTGGCGCCTGCCGAGCGGGCGCTGGTCGCCGGCGCCGTGGAGTCCAGGCAGCGGGAGTTCGCCGGTGGGCGGGTGCTCGTCCGGCGCCTGCTCGAGGCCCGGGGCATCCGCGACTTCCCGCTCCTGCGAGACGCCGATCGCGTGCCGATCTGGCCGCCGGGCGTCGTCGGCTGCATCTCCCACACCCACGACCTGGCCGTGGCAATCCTCTCGGCAGGCGAGCCCTGGGCGGGGCTCGGCATCGACGTCGAGCCCGACGAGCCGGTGGAGCGGGGCATCGAGCGGATCGTCTGCCGCGGCCCCGAGAAGGCCTGGCTCGAGGCGGCACCGGATCCGGAGGAGCGCGGGCGCCGATGCAAGATGATCTTCAGCGTGAAGGAGGCCGTGTACAAGGCCTTCTTTCCGCGGACGCGTACCTTCTGGAGCTTCCAGGACGTCACGGTCGAGATCGACCCGTCGCAGGGGCGCTTCGAGGCCCGCCTCCCTCCGAGCGCCGATCGGGATCGCATCGAAGGACGCCTGGCTCGCCGCTCGGGCTGGCTGCTGGCCACGGTTCACGTGGACCGAGCGGGCTGATTCGTCTCCGGCTTTCCGCCCAGAAAGACGACGGA
>CAYXLY010000026.1:3129-18472 GCA_964466005.1 uncultured Spirochaetaceae bacterium
ACGTGGACCGAGCGGGCTGATTCGTCTCCGGCTTTCCGCCCAGAAAGACGACGGAGAAAGACGACGGACCTCGTTCCGCTCGCCATCCGCTCCACGTCCCGGTCGAGGGTCGGTCGGCGCTCGGTCCGTCGCCGGTCGGTGATCGTTCGGCGAGCAGTCGGGGTCAGCCGCGGGCCAATCGGTGATGGGTATCCCGGTTGAGATCGACGATCGACAGTCCGCCCGGACAGGCGGTCGCGCACGGAGCGCCACTGCAGGACAGGCAGGCCTCGGCTCCGGCTCCCAGCGCTGCGTACTCGCGGGCGGCGATCCGGGGCTCACCGTAGTCGAGCGCGTACATCCGCATCCGCATCACGTCGGCGATCGGCACCTCGGCCGGACAGGACTCCGCACAGTCCCCGCATCCCATCACGCAGAGCGTCCCCGCCTGACGCATCTCGTAGCGCCCGAGCAGCGCGAGGTCCTCCGCGTCGGGCGGTCCGGAGCCGGACGCCTCGACGTACTCGTCGATCATCCCCCGGCTGGTCATGGTCACCACCAGCGCATCGACCGACGGATCGGACAGCACCCAGCGGAAGGCCGCCTGGGCGAAGGTCCGGTCGGGAGACTCGAAGGGCCGCATGTCGTTCAGGCGCGCGCCCTTCAGGGTCTTCATGACCATGACGCCCACGTCCTGGGCCTTCGCCCGCGCGAGCAGCCCAGGCAGCTCGGGCTGGGGCGAGACGAGATCGAAGCTCGCCGCGAGCTCCTGGAGATAACGCTTCACGTTCTGCTTGAAGGAGGGCTGCTGGGCGAAGTTGTAGGCGACGAGGATCGCGTCGACGAGGTCGTGATCCAGGGCGTACGCCACGCACTCGCCCAGTCGGCCGGCATGACCCGACATTCCGACGTTCCGGATCTTCCCCTGCTCCTTGGCTCGCGCCGTGAAGGCCTGCCACTCGGGGCTCTTCAGTCTCGCGACGTCGTTCACCGCGTGGTTCAGATAGAGATCGATATAGTCGGTCTGGAGGCGACGCAGGCTCTGATCGAGCATCCGCATCTGATGCTCGGCAGAGTCCTCGGGGTTCGCCCAGTACTTGGACGTGATCGTGACCTCGTGGCGTCGACCACGCAGGGCCCGGCCGAGCACCTCTTCGGCTCGGCCCTCGGTATAGCCCTCTGCCGTGTCGAAGTGGGTGATGCCCCGGTCGAGCGCATGGCGAACGAGGTCCTCTTCGGTCTCCAGGCTGAAGCTGCCGAAGCTGATGTCGGGGACCTCGAGCCCCGTACGACCGAGCGTGACCCGTCTTCGGATCTGCGGCGCGGGGCTCGGCTCTGCCCGGGCCGGTCGGATCCAGCTGCCCGCGAGCCCGACGGAGGCGCCCGCGAGTCCGCCATGCTGGAGGAAGCGTCGCCGGGTCCAGCTCCCGAGCGCGTCGGTCTGCGAGGCGACTGCGCTCCGCTCGTCGCCTTCCTGGGTCTCGCTCGCCATCGAAGGGCTCCCCCTGCGCGCCCCTTGCGGATCGGGGCGCTCTCTCGACTCGCGACCTCTCGGTCTGTCGGGCCTCCCAGCCTCGGGCGTCGCCGCGCACTGCGCGGGCGAGGCGCCTCCCCGGGCTCGCCCCGAGGATAGCAGCGTCGCAGGCCTCACCGAGCTTCCGGGAGCGTCTCTGAGCGAGGGGCGCCTCTCCTCTCTAGGGTGCCGGCCCTCTCAGGGCGCCGGCGCGACCTGGATGAGGACGGGGGGCTCCAGCGGTCCGCTGCCGCCGAGATCGACCGGCTCGATCACCTCGAGGTCGTCCCAGTACTTGCCTCCGGCTCCCGCCGACCAGACGCCGATCGTGCCTCCGGCAGGTCGGCTGCTCCGTGCGTCGACGCACTCGGCCTGGGCCGCTCCGGGCTCGCTCTGCCCCTCGCGCCAGACGAACGCGCGGATCCGACTCTGACTCCCCTCGTCGAGGACCTCGAGCTGGAAGCGGTACCAGACGCCGGCCTCGGGCACGATGCCCGTGCTCGGGCTCGCGCATTCGAGCGTCGGGCGGCCCTCGATGCGAAAGGCGCCTCCCGCCGATCGCCCCAGCCGATAGTAGGCGTCGGAGGCCGGGTACTGACTCTGGATCGTCACCCCGACGGAGGCGGTCGGGTCCTCGATGGCCATCCGACCGCGCAGGAGCGGGGCCGTCCACGTCGATCCGTTCCCGCTCACGTGCGAGTGGATGTCGCTTCGCTCGGAGACCGTCGACAGCACCTCGTTGCCACCCAACGAGGCGATGCCGAAGAGCGAGTCGTCCTCGAGCAGGCTGTGGCCCTCGGCCGTGTCGAGCCAGCCGGGCACCGCGCTGTCGATCGCGAGACCGTCGAAGTCGTAGTGCGTACCCGACGAGGTGGTCGGCGGCATCGGCTCGCCCGCGCCCGGCGTGGAGACTCCGCCACCATCGCCACCATCGCCGCCGTCCCCCGCGTCGACCGGGGCGGGGCGGAAGCGTTCATTCGAGAGGGGACTGGCGGACTCGTCGGCTCCGACGGCCCGCAGCGCGATGTAGACATCGGCCGCATCCGGAACCTCGATCGTCGCCTGGTAGATGCCCTCGGAGTCCGGCTGCGGCTTTCCGAGCGAGATCACCTGATCATGACTGCCCGGGCTCGAGCCGACGTGGGCCTCGAAGAATGCGACGTCGGCGGGAGCGGAGTGGGTCCAGCGCACGACCTCGGGACGCGCCTCGGCCTGCACGGCTCCGAGCAGGAGGCCGAGCAGCGGGACGATTCCAACGAGCGGAGATCGGCCGATTCGGGACCGAGCAATCATATCCAGGCTCCTTCCGAGCGTTCGCAGGGCCACGGACGACGCCCCTTCATCCGGGGCACCCCGCGCTCACCCCCTCAGTTTCGGAAGCGTTTCCGATCGAGCCCGTGACTCGGGTCACAGGGGCCCGACATGAGGCGGTTTTCGAGGCCGCCCGTCGCCCGCAATGGCCCGCGCGATGCGCTCTCGAGGCGGCTCGGCGAGACCCTCCGCTAAGCGTATCGCGTCGCTCCGGCGGCCCGGTCCCCGCCGCCGCCCCGGACGGTCTCGAGCGCTCGGCCGAGGTCCTCGAGGTAGCGGTCCGCGACCTCTTCGTGGGCGGGAGAGAGCATCAGGTGGATGCCGTCGGGATCCTGCACGACGCCGCTGAACCAGCCCTGGTCGTGCAGGGCCTTCCAGACGGCGAAGATGGGCAGCGGCTCCTCCTCGGTCGCACCGAAGGCGAAGAGGGCGAGCCGGGGATCTCCGAAGACCCGCAGCCCCAGTCCCTCGATGCCCTCGACCAGGCGCCTCCGAGCCTCCAGAATGCGTCGCGTCCGTTCGCGGTAGCCCTCCTCGCCGAGGTAGTGCATCACGGCCCAGGCCGAGGCGATCGCGCCGCCCGGCCGGGTCCCGGCCACCGTCGGGGTGGTCATGCCACCCGCCGGCCAGTCCTCGCCCTGGAAGATCTGGAAGGCATGCTGCTCCGCGCTCCGATGGAGGATCGTCGAGGCGCCCTTGGCCGCGTATCCGTACTTGTGAAGGTCGGCCGAGATCGAGCAGACGCCATCCACGCGGAAGTCCCAGGCCGGCAGCTCGACGCCCTCCCTCTCGGCGAAGGGATTCAGATAGCCGCCCACACAGGCGTCGACATGGAGCCAGAGGTCGTGCTCCCGAGCGATCTCGCCGAGCGCCGGAATCGGGTCGACCAGCCCATAGGGAAAGCAGGGCGCCGATCCCACCAGCATGATCGTGCGCTCGTCGATCGCGTCGCGCAGGGCTTCGGGATCGGCCACGAGCCGCTCGTTCACCGGCACGCGTCGAATCTCGAGCCCCAGGTAGTGCGCCGCCTTGTCGAAGGCGAGATGCGCCGTGCGAGGCACGACCAGGCGGGCGCCCCGGACGTCGATGCCCCTGGACGCCGCCGCATCGCGGCAGGACTTCGTCGCGAGCAGGATGCTCTCCGTGCCGCCCGAGGTCATGTTGCCGGTGCTCGCCTCCGGACCGTTCAGGAGCCCGAGCGCCATCCCGATCACCTCGGACTCCATCCGTCGCAGGCTCGGAAAGGCCGCGGGGCCCAGAGCGTTCTCGGACTGGTAGAGGGCGTAGGCCTCCTTGGCGACCCGGAGCACGTCCTCACCCGGATGGAAGACGTAGACCGCCGCCCGCTTGCTTCGCCAGTCGACGTCGTCCTGGCCGAGGGCCTCGAGTCGCGCTCGAAGCGTCTCCCAGTCCTCGCCCCGCTCGGGGAGATCCGCTCGCTCCTCCGCCATGGATGCCGCTTCCTTTCGTGACGTCCGGTGCCGTCCCGACGGAGGCTCGGAGCCCGCCGGCACCGCCTGCTCGAGGCGCGCTCTCAGGGAATCAGCTTCTGCACCGATTCCGGCATCTCGTCCGCCACGCGAATGATGGGGATGCCGGTCTGCTTGTTCTCCTGCATCTCGACGATCGCGCGCGGCAGGTCCTCGAAGGCATAGATCTCGTCGTGAATGGTGGGCTTGAAGACCTTGCCGTAGAGCGAGGTCGCGGCCTCGATGCCCTGCGGCGTCTCGTAGTGGGTGTGGTCGATCGTGAGCTGCTTGGTCGACGCGCCGGCCGAGTTGTACGTGACCTGGGTGCCGAGCTGCCAGCCCGCGGACACGTTCACGCCCTGCCGGGAGGCTGCGGCGATCCCGGCGTCGAAGACGGGACCGCGCAGGAGATCGCAGACCACGTGCATCCCGGCTCCGTCGGTGAGCCGCTTCACCTCCTTTCCGAAGTCCTTCACGTCCTGGCGGCCGGCGAAGCGGTTGAACTGCTTCTGGTCGATTCCGACGATGCCGAGCTTCTCGAGAGCCGCGCGGCGCTCCGCACTTCCGGAGCAGAAGAACGCGTTGTGGCCCCGATGACGAGCCAGCATCAGGAAGAGCTCCGAGACGCCGCCGCCGAAGGCGAGCACGTTCATCGTCGCGAGCTGCTCCTCGCTCACCTTCAGCCGGAAGATGCCCTGAGCCCGTCGCCAGAGATGATAGGCGGTCGGCGCACGCAGCGGCAGGGCTGCGATCTCCCAGAGATCGAGTCCGCAGTCGAGTGGGGCGTGGACGATCTGCCAGTCGCCGACCACGGCCTCCTCGGCGTACCAGCCGATCGAGTCGGGCTGGTCGTATGCCCAGATGCGGAGCGGATAGCCCTGCGCGTCGGGCGCGCCGTTGCAGTGGGTGACGACGATGTCGCCCTTCGCGAAGGCGGTCACGTCGTCTCCGAGCTCGACGACCTCGCCGACGGCGGAGTTGCCCGGGTAGATCTTGCCGCCGCGCAGCTCCGCGATGTTCACCGTGTCGGCCGTGGCCGCATGGGTCAGGTTGTGCTCGGCCGAGACGGCGAGGATGCGCAGCCGCACGTCGCGGGGCTGGAGGGCCGGAAGCTCGAGGTCGTCGAGATGGATGATGCGGGCGATGTCGATCCGGTCGAAGTCGTCGCCCACGCGGTCGTGCTCGGCGGCGATGGCTTCGGCGGTGATGGCGTAGGCGCGGGGCATGGTCTCTGCTTCCTCTCCGGGTGGGGTCCAGGTCCGACCTGGGCAGTCGCTCTCTCGCAGGGCCCGTCTCGAACGCGGCAGCTCCGGTCGGGCGCCGGCTCTCGCCGTGGCCGGGCCCGGTCGAGGGCCACCGCGACCGGGGTCATGCGCGCGTCCGCCCGGGCTCCGGTCGAGCCCGCCGGCTCCCCGCGTGGAATCGAGCCGCGCCAGAATAGCCACCCCCCTCCCGCGCCGCAGGCCGCTCGGGCTCCTGGGGCCTGACGCGGGTTCATCCCTCGTTTTACCCAGAATCTCCCTCCGATTGCCCTCCCGTCCGTCGGGTCCCAGCGAGAGCGAGGAGGAGCCGCCGTCCGCGGGGAGAATCCGGGTATCGGGCTTGCAAGCCATCTTTGCGAGCGCACGAGCGCGTCAGCAGAGCTCTCGAAGGGGAGGCGGGCCCAGAGGCACAGGCAGGCAGAGCGCAGTCGCGTCGGTGGGAGTGGCCGGCGACTTCTCGAGGGAGGTCGGCATGAGGAAGAGGCGATCCGGGATCGATCCGAGAGGTCTGCTCGCGATGCTCGCGGGGAGCCTCTGGCTGGCTCTCCAGGGCGCCTCCGCCGCCCCCCTGGACCTGGAGGATCCGACCCCTCGCTGGATCGAGGTCCGCTTCGAGATCTCGCCCGAAGACGACCCCGGGCGTCTGGATCGGAATTGGGGCGCCATCCTGCCGGCCTATCTCGAGCCGGGCGGAAACGGGGAGCTGAGACGGATCGAGGTTCCCGCGCCCGCCATCGAGGGGCATCTGAGGCGAATCGGCACCGAGGTCATCCCGGGCACCTTCAGTCCCTTCGTGTGGACCCTCGATGCGCGAACCGGACACGTGACGCAGGCGTCGATGACCGGACGCGTCCGACAGCCGATGTCCCTGGGACTCGTGGAGACGACGGTCTCGGTCCAGATCCGGGTCGAGATGACCACCCAGCGGCCCGGCGGATTCCGCCCGAGATCCGAGTTCATGGGGCAGAGTACCTACGGATTCTGCCAAGGACCCCGAGAGGCTTCGGACTGCACCCTGGTCCCCTCCCATCCGCTCGATCTCCGGGATGGCTACGTGAACGCGATCGGGAGCATCCGAGCCGAGATCCCCCTGGCTCGCTACCGGGCCTTCTCTCCGCTGGGCGAGGCGCGCTTCAGCGAGCAGCGCCGGCCCGGACAGGAGGCGGTGGTCTCCCGACCTCTGGGCCGGGACGCGGTATGCTCCGTCTCGTTCGGCGGGTCCTGCTGACCCGTTCTCGGGGGGGAGTCATGAAGACTGAACGGGTTGGACGGGCATCGGATCGAGAGGATCGAAGCGAGAAGCCCGGACGGAAGGGTCGGGTCGGCGTCAGACGGGATGGACCGAGCGGGCTCGCCGGCGGGCTGACCTTCGCACTGACCGTGGCGCTGACCGTCGGGCTGAGCCTGAGCCTGAACGTGTCGGCGGCGACGGCGCAGGACGAGTCGCCGATGCAGGAGATTACCTGGGCCCATCCGTCGCCGAGCCGCGTCGCGCGCTTCGTCGTCTTCGTGTCGACGGCGGAAGGCAGCGAGGACTCGGCTCGCCAGATCGACGTCGGCAAGCCGGCGGGGATGCCGATGGGCTCGGGCTCGATGCGCTTCTTCAGCGCGCTCGTGCCGGCGGGCTTCGACGAGTTCCTGGCGGTGGCCGCCGTCGCCGCAGATGGAAGCCGAAGCGGGCTCTCGAGCTGGAGCAGGCCTTCGCCGAGCGCGCCCGGGCAGCCGCTGCCGGTCCAGAACTGAGTCGTTTCGCCGATTCTTCGAGACATGATTCCTGATCGCGGCTCGCAGAGGATCCCCCCGAGATCTCCGCGTCGGAAGGACGGGTCGCGCCTTGGACTCGTCGTGCTGCTGGCGATCCTGACGGGCGGCCCGCTCGGGTGCGCGAGCGGCCCGCCCGGCGTGATCCATCACGTGCGTGAAGGCGAGAATCTCTATCGGATCGGCCTGCGCTATGGCGTCGAGCCCAAGGTGATCGCACGGGCGAACGCGATCCGGGACGTCCGGACGCTGCGCGTGGGTCAGCGCCTCTTCGTGCCGCGCCCCACGCGGCGACTCAACGTCGCCCCGGCCCCCAGAGCGCAGGCGCCCCCCGGATCGGGAGCGACGAGGGAAGAGGCCCGTCGAGTCGCGCGCGAGGCGGCCATCCGTCCGACGTCGCCCCGCTTCGCCTGGCCGATCCGGGGCCGTCTGAGCTCCCGCTTCGGGATCCGACGGGGGCGACCGCACGAGGGCATCGACATCGCCGCCGCACGAGGCACGCCGATCTACGCCGCCGAGGCCGGGCGGGTGATCGAGAGCGGGCGGATGCGCGGCTACGGCAAGGTCGTCATCGTGAAGCACGCCGGCAGCTACCGGACCATCTATGCCCACGCCAGCCGGCTCCTGGTCCGCAAGGGCCAGTTCGTCGAGCGGGGCCAGAAGATCGCGGAGGTCGGCTCGACCGGTCGCTCGTCGGGGCCGCATCTCCACTTCGAGGTCCGTCGCCGGGAGCAGCCTCGGGACCCGCTCGCCTATCTGCCCTGAGCGCTGCCCCGAGCTCCCGCCGAGAGCGAGCCGCGCAGGGGTGCTAGGTCTGGGAGGTCTGCGAGAGCTTCTCGCGGAAGGTGGCTGCGGGGAGTGCCGCGGAGAAGTGGAAGCCCTGCATCTCGTGGCAGCCATGCCTCGAGAGGAACTCCGCCTGATCGGCGTGCGAGACGCCCTCGGCGATCGCGTGAAGCGAGAGATCGTGGGCCATCCGGATCACGTTGGCCAGCAGGTGGCTGCCCTCGCCGTCGGGCGCGACCGTCTCGATCAGCCGCCGGTCGAGCTTGAGCACGTCGATGGGCTGGCTCATCAGGACCGCCAGCGCCGAGTAGCCCTTGCCGAAGTCGTCGAGGACGATGCGCACGCCCATCCTCCGGAGCTCCTCGAGCGACTGGGAGACGTCCTGATCGTCTTGCAGCAGGAGGCTCTCGGTGATCTCGAGATCGAGCAGGTGGGGCGGAAGCCCGCTCGCCTTGAGCGCGTCCACGACCCCAGCGAAGACGTCGTCCTGCGCGAACTGGATCGGGGAGACGTTCACGGCGAGTCGTCGCGGCTCGTCTACGCCCTCGGGCCAGGACGCGGCCTCCAGACAGGCCCTCATGAGGGTCCAGCGCCCGAGCGCCGTGACGATGCCCGTATCCTCGGCGATCCGGATCACCTCCTCGGGCGTGATGCGGCCGAGGGTCGGAGAGGTCCAGCGGAGCAGCGCCTCGGCTCCGACCACCTGTCCCGTGCGATAGTCGATCCGGGGCTGGTAGTGGAGCTCGATCTCGTTGCGATCGAGCGCGCTCCGGAGCTCGTGCTCGAGCGAGAGGCGCCGGACCGCACCGTCCTCCATCGACTGTGCGAAGAAGCGGTAGCCACCGCCCGATCCCTTGGCCGCGTAGAGCGCGGCGTCCGCCCGCTTGCGCAGCACGTCGGTCGTATGGCCATCGGAGGGAAAGAGCGAGATACCGATGCTCGCCGAAGGCGTGAGCGTCTGTCCCAGGAGATCGACGGATTCGGCGACCGCCTGCAGCATGCGCTGGGCGACGAGCTCGGCGTCCGCCGGGCCGTGGATCCCGGAGAGCAGGACCGTGAACTCGTCTCCGCCGAGACGCGAGACCCGGGCCTCGCGCCCGGGGACCCGCTCGTGATCGAGACAGACGACGTCGTGCGCGCGAACGGCATCGGAGAGCCGAGCGGAGATCACCCGCAGAAGCTGGTCGCCGGCGTCGTGACCGAGCGTGTCGTTGATGAGCTTGAAGCGGTCGAGGTCGATGTAGAGCAGGGCGATCTGCTCGCGCTCGCGCTTGGCCCGCGCGAGTGCGCTCGAGAGGCAATCGTCGAAGTAGCGCCGGTTGCCGAGCCCGGTCAGATCGTCGACCCGGGAGCGCGCCTCCGCCTCCGCGAGACGCTGCATGTGCTCGGTCGTGTCCTCGCAGACGCCGAAGACGCGAGACGAGCCCTCCTCGTGGAGCGGCCCGAATGCCCGTCCCCGACATCGGAAATGCCGCTGGCGTCCGTGGACGTCCGTCATCCGGATCTGCACGCAGAAGGGCGTGCCGCTGCGAGCCGCCTCGAAGAGAGTGCCTGCGAACAGGGCGCGGTCCTCGGTGTAGATGCAATCGAGCAGGGGACTCGGGGCGATCGCGTCGGACTCGCTGGCCGGCTGACCGATCAGCTCGCGCAGCTGCCTCGACGGACGAAAGGTGCCGGTCTCGGGCCGGAAGTCGAAGTAGACGAGATCCAGGGTGGATTCGAGATGCTGGAGCGTGAGGGCCGACCGCTTCAGCTCCTCGAAGCGCTGCCAGCGCGCCAGCACCGCCCGGACGTGCTCGGGGACCTGCGCCAGCTCGATCGACGCCGGGAGCAGCTCGAAGACGTGCTGATCCATCGCCGGATGGACCCGCTCGCTGACGGCGGTGTGCAGGATCACGGCGGGAATCTCGGGATGGACCTCCGCCAGCTCGGCACAGCGGCTCCCGAGATCCGCCGCGTGGCGTCCCGGAAGCATCAGCACCACCTGAGGCGGCTCCACGGACAGCCCGAGCTCGGAGACCGCAAAGCCCGCCGAGTCGAGCACGCGGGTCACGTCCTCCAGCCGCCCGTCGTCGCTGGCGCTCCACAGCGCGACGTGGACCACCCTCTCGCTCATCATCCCCTCCACCTGCCACCGATCCCGTCCCGGGCTCATCGGTCGGGACCGGGGCTCGACTGAGGGGTTCGCGCGAGGGATCGACCCGATCTCCCGCAAGGGATCCGTCGAGCCAAGACCCCAGCGCCCGATCCGGCCCGCTCCTGCCGGGATCATGCGGGCGAGATGCGGACGAGCTGCCGAATCCGGGCGCAGTCTTCGCTAGACTCTCGCGGGTCGGATCCGCGGGTCGGGTCCCCGTGCCCGGAGTCGCCGACCTCCGCGCCCCCGTAGCTCAGAGGATAGAGCGTCGGTTTCCTAAACCGTGCGTCGCAGGTTCGAGTCCTGCCGGGGGCGCCAGGACGGCAGGGGTAGATCGCCCGGTCGCACCATTCAGGCGAGCGCGCGGCCCGTCTCGAAGGACGAGAGGTCGTCCCGGTCGACCCGTTCCCGGTAGACCGCGAAGCAGTGCGGCCACTGGGTGACGATCCGGCCCGAGGGCGTCCGGTAATAGTCGTTGGCCCCGACCTGCCAGACCTCGATGCTCTCGAGATCGCGCTGGAGACCGGCGTTGTAGTCCTCCATCACGTCTCGCCGCACGTCGATCCAGTCGATCCCCGCCCGGTCGATCTCCTCGATCAGGCGCAGGATGTACTCGACCTGGAACTCGAGCATCAGGATGATCGAGTTGCCCCCGTTGGTATTCGGACCGTAGAGCATGAACAGGTTCGGGAATCCGCTCGTCGTGACCCCGAAATACGCCTCGGGACCCTTCTCCCAGGCTTCGCGGAGCGAGAGCCCGTTCCGCCCCTCGAGGTCGATGACGCTGGCGAACTTCCGGGTCTCGAAGCCCGTCGCCAGCAGGAGGGTGTCGACCGGGCGCTCTCGACCGTCTTCCGTGACGACGGCGTTGGGCGTCACGCGCTCGATCGGATCGACGACGAGCTCGACGTTCGCCCGGTTGAAGCTCTGGAGATAGCTGTTCGAGGCCAGCGGCCGCTTGGATCCGAAGGGGTGGTCCGGCGTGAGCTGCTCGCGGAGGATCGGATCCTCGACGACCTCGAGCGCCTTGCGACCCATCTCCTCCGCGACCCGGAAGAAGTCGCGCTCGGTATAGGTGAGCGACTTCTCCACGATGTCGTAGATCTGGCGTCGGCTCTCGGCCATCCGCTCCGGTCGGCTGCGGAAGACCTCTCTCTGCTCCTCGGAGTAGGGGACGTTCTCCTTCGGCAGCACCCAGTTCGCCGTGCGCTGGAAGACGTGGAGGCGGGCGACGTCGGGAGCGATCTCCGGGACGAATTGAACGGCGCTGGCCGCGCTGCCGATGACTCCGACGCGTTCGCCGCTCAGATCGTGATCGTGATCCCAGCTCGCAGAGTGGAAGAGGGTCCCCTCGAAGGCGTCGAGACCGGGGATGTCGGGTCTCGCGATCTCTCCGAACATGCCGACCGCGCTGATCACGAACTGCGACTCGACCTCTTCTCCGTCGTCCAGGACGAGATGCCAGCGGGCGTGAGGCTCGCTCCAACGAGCGGATCGGACCCCCGTGCCGAGTCGGAGATGGGGCTCGAGGCCGGACTCTCGCGCCGTGCGCTCGAGATAGGCCCGGATCTCCGCCTGAGGCGGAAAGGGTCGCGTCCAATCCGGATTGGGAGCGAAGGAATAGCAGTACAGATGCGCCGCGATGTCGCACTCTGCGCCCGGGTAGGTGTTGCGATGCCAGGTCCCCCCCACCTCGGGCTCGCGATCGAAGATCAGGAAGTCGTCGCGCCCGGACTCGAGCAGCTTGATGCCCGTACAGATGCCGCCGGCTCCCGCGCCGATGATCGTGAATCTCGTTCTCGTGACTCCAGTCATGATCGGGTCTCCTGCAGGGACTTCGGGCGCCGGTCTCCGGGAGGTGCGCGACACCACTTCGACAGGCCAGATCCCGCTCGCAAGCGCGGCGCGACGGCCCCGGCATCTCGTCTTGAATCGTCGACGACGCTAGCCCAGAATCGATCTCGGGCGGCATGCCCGAGACCCGACGGAAGGCGAGGCCAGGCAAGACAGGGCAACAGGAGCGAGGCAGGATGAATCTCTCGATCGAACCGCTTCGCGACGCTGCGTTCGGCGCCGAGGTCCGCGGGCTCGACCCCGACCGGATCGACGACACCGACCGGAGCCGGCTGCGGCAGGCCTTTCTCGACCACGGCCTGCTTCTCATGAAGGGCCTGGAGGCAATCTCACCGGAGCAGCACGTCGAGCTGTCGCGGATCTTCGGCGTGCCGACGATCCATCCGATCCCCACGATCCGACTGGCGGAGTGCCCGGAGATCATCGTGCTCGAGGCGGAGGGGGGAGACTCGTTGGCAGCGAACGATCCGACCCGCAACGAGGTGGTCGGATCGATTCCCTGGCATTCGGATCTCACGTACACGGACTCGCCGAGCCGGGGATCGCTCCTGATCGCCCGAGTGGTGCCTCCCGAGATGGGGCAGACCGGCTATGTCGACACGGCCACAGTCTACGACGCGCTGCCGGGCTCCTTGCGCGAGCGCATCGAAGGCCTCCGTGCCATCCACAGCCTCGGACCTCTCCAGGATTCACTGAAGAGCGCTGCCAGGGCGACCGCCGACACCGAAGGCGGCGAGCTTCCGACCTTCGAGCATGTGGTGCATCCGCTGGTCCACGTGCATCCGGATTCCGGCCGCAAGGTGCTGAACATCAGCCCGGCCTTCATCCAGCGGATCGAGGGCATTGCCGAGTCGGAGAGTGACTCGCTGATCGAAGCGCTGACGGAGTTCGCCACGCAGGATCGCTTCGTCCATCTGCACGCATGGGAGGTCGGCGACGGGGTCCTCTGGGACAACTGGCGCACGATGCATTCCGCCACGGGCCATCGACGGCGACACTCCCGGCGCATGCATCGAACCACGCTGGCGCCCGGTCCGATCCCCGGGCCATCGCACGCGGCGGCGTGAAGATCCGCGGCGAGTCGAGTCAGACCCGTTCGGGCTGCGCAGCGCGATCTCGCCCCCGACCGCAGAGGCACTCTCGGTGGACTCGCATCACCTGCTCATCCCTCGCCAGAGTCGGCCGACTCGTACGCGAGAAAGACCCAGTTCGTCTCGCTCTCGTTCGTGAGAATGTTGTCGAAGACCACGCGCTCGACCTCGACCCGGGGAAAGACGGCCCGGAGATTCCGGACGAAGGGCTCGCAGTCCGCATAGGACCAGACGCCGAGCAGGCCGCCGGGCGCGAGATGACGCTTCACCTTCGAGAGCCCCTCCTGGCCGTAGAAGGCACCGTTCGCCTCCGCGAGGGGCTCGTCGGGCGAGTGGTCGACATCGACCAGGATCAGGTCGTATTGCCGCTCGGGCGGCGACGCGAGCAGGGCATAGACGTCCGCCTCGATGACACGCAGACGGGCATCGGCGTTCAGCTCCTCGGAGAGCGGAACGAGACCGTTGCGCATCCAGCCGACGACCTGGGGCAGCAGCTCGATGGCGTCGACCCGGGCGACGGCAGGCGAGTCGAGGACCTCTCGCGCCGTATACCCCAGGCCGAGCCCGCCGATCAGCACGCGGAGGTCCGCGCCGTCGTGTCGCTCGAGCGCACACCGCGCGAGGGCCCGCTCGGAGGCCGTGTGATGGCTGCTCATCAGCAGCATGTGGTCCACGGTGATCTCCGTGACGACGTCCCCGGTCGCACCGGGGAGCGCGCGCCTTCGCAGGCAGATCGCACCGATCGGACTCTCGCTATAGGCCAGGACTTCGAGGTCGGAGAGTGTCATGAGGTGCGCGAGGCTAGCAGGTCGGGCCGGCTGCTACCTTCTCGCCATGCTCGAGCGGATGGAGCCTGGAACGCTGGCGAGATGGCTGATCGTCGCCGCACTCGTCTACCTGATCCTTCCCTATGACCTGATCCCGGACTTCTTCGGGCTGCCGGGCCGGATCGACGATCTCTTGATGATGGGATGGCTGGCCTGGCTCTACCGCACCCGGCTGGGCCGCTCCTTCGCCTCGGGCTCGGCCGGGAGCCCCGGCGACGGCCGGAAGCGGGCGCGAGGCCGATCCAGAGCGGAGCGCGGGCCGAGCGACGGCTCGAGCTCGAGGTCCTCCCGCGACACCCGGAGAGACGGGAGCGCCTCGAGCGGCGAGGACGCGTACCAGGTGCTCGGCGTGGACCGCACCGCCTCCCAGGAGGCGATTCGCGCGGCCTATCGCTCCCGGATGAAGGAGTACCACCCGGACAAGGTCGCCCACCTGGGAAGCGAGCTGCAGGACCTGGCTCATGCCAAGAGCCAGCAGATCGAACGGGCCTATCGACGGCTGCGCCGAAAATGAGGGGGGACGATCGATCGCGCGAGCATCGAGCGCGGCAGTCGGTCGCCCCCAGTCGGTGCCGTGGGATCCCGCTCGGTCCTGCCTGGCCCCGCGAGCGTCGATCGAGAGCCGATCGTAGAGCCCGATGATCTTCTCGGCCTTCAGGTCGATCGGGAGTCGGAGCGTCGCTGCCGGCCTCGCCCTCGACGCGAGGGATCGGAGCCGTTGCGGGGTGTGTCGGAGCGCTCGCTCCGCTCCCTCTCGGTCGTCGAGCGGGTCGGCGGCCGCGGCGCGCGACCGGCCTGCTCTTCGGTCGGACTCTGCGAGGCCTTGCGGCGTGACCGTCGAGCCCTTCGCGAGCGCGCCGGTCCCTCGGCGGGCGCCCGCTCCTCAGCCCCCCGTGAATCCCGCCCCGGATCGGGACGACCTTTGGCCTGGGCCCCCTTCGCCTCTCCCTGCGGCTCCCGCGGACCCCGGCGCGCCTGCGGCCCCCCGGCTCGCGCGGCCGTGTCGGATCCGGAGCCGGGCTTCTCGGATCCACGCGGTCTTCGCCGTCGCCCGCGCCGGCCGGGCCGGGCTTCCGCCCCCCGATCCGCCGCAGGCGCCGCCGGCGCCGCAGCCTCCGCAGCCGGCCTGGAGCCCGACTCCTCGCGTCGATCGCTCCGCGGCCCGCGCGTGGCTGCTCGCCTCCGGGAGCGGTCCGAGCCGGATCGGCCCCGGGCCTCCGTGCCGAACTCGACCACCCGGCGCAGGGGCGGGGGGCCCTCGGCGAGAGCGTCTTCGCCCTGGGGGTCGCGGCCGCGCGGGTCGCGCCGCCTGCGCTCGTCGCGACCGGCATCTTCGATCAGGGCGAGCACCTC
>CAYXLY010000027.1:0-18375 GCA_964466005.1 uncultured Spirochaetaceae bacterium
GGCCCTGGATCCGCAGTTCGACACGAGCGTCTTCCTGACGGCGCGGATCCCGCTGGCCCGCGACCTGATCTGGAACGAGCCCTGGACGCAGGTGAAGGTGCGAGCGAGTCAGTACCGGGCCTCGCGCGAGTCCTTTCGCTCCCTGATCATGGACACGACCCAGTCGACCGTCGACACCTACTGGGGGCTCGTGGCCGCCTCCGAGCAGGTGAGGGTGGCACGGAAGAGCCTCGAGACGGCCCGGGCTCTTCTGGAGCAGGTGAAGACGCAGTATGAGGTCGACGTCGTCTCGCAGGTCGAGGTCGTCGAGGCCGAGGCGGGCGTGGCCGGACGCGAGTTCGATCTCATCAACGCAGCCAACGAATACCGCAACGTCCAGGACCGTCTGATCGACCGCGTGCTGGGGGCGGATCTCGATGCGACGACCGAGCTGCAGCTCGTGCCGACGGAGGACGCGCAGGCCTATCGGATCCGGACCATCGACGTCGGAGAGGCGGTCTCCGTGGCGTTCCGACAGCGACCGGAGCTCCGGGTGGCGGATCGACAGATCGAGCAGGGCGAGCTCGACCTGAAGTTCGCGCGCAATCAGCGCCTGCCCGAGTTCGACGTCGAGGTCCGCTACGGCTTCGTCGGGATCACCGGCGAAGGCAATCCCGACCTGCAGTTCGGGACGCCTTCGGATGCAGGTGATTTCGGGGACTCGCACGATGACTTCTTCCAGCCCGACGGTGCCGACAATCTCCGCGTGACGGGCACCTTCTCGATCCCCTTTCCGAATACCACGGCTCGCAAGCGCGTCTCGCGCAGCCAGCTCGAGCTGCGGCGATCGCAGACCCGGAAGCTCAGGACCGAGCAGCAGATCATCCTCGACGTGCGCGAGGCGGCGCGGACGCTCCGGGCCTCCGAGGAGGGCATCGAGGCCGCCGAACGCCGCCGACTCGCTGCCGAGGAGCAGCTCCGTGCCGAGCGGATCCGGCTCGAGCATGGAGAGTCGACTCCCTTCGAGGTCCTGCAGCGCGAGAGTGATCTCGTCGAGGCCGAGAGCCAGAAGATCGAGGCGCTGCGCTCCTATCGAGAGGCCGAGACCGCGCTCGAGCGCTCCCAGGGCACGATCCTCGACTTCTACAAGGTGCGCCTCGAAGAGGCCTGGCAGCCTTCGAGGGAGGCGCGTGCCGCACGCTGGTGAGCGAGGATGAGCCGGCCTCCGGGCGTGGCAGCGCTCGTCCTGGCGGCCGGGCAGGGCGTCCGACTCGGGAGCGGACGTCCCAAGGCATTCGTCCTGCTGGCGGGCCGTTCCCTGCTGGAGCGATCGATCCGGATACTCGTGGAGGCCGATGTCTTCGAGTGGATCCAGCCCGTCGTCCCCGCCGAGGAGCTCGATCGCTTCGGACGGCTGCCGGTCTCGTCGCCGCCTCTCCCGGGGCTGGCGCCCGCCGTGGCCGGGGGGGCCGAGCGACAGGACTCGATGCGGGCGGGCCTCGAGTGCCTGCCGCCGGAGATCGAGTGGGTCGCCATCCATGACGCCGCCCGCTGCCTGGTCTCCGCCGAGGACATCCGACGGGTGGTCGAGACGGCGCGCGCGTCGGGGGCAGCCATCCTGGCGCGCCGCTCGCCGGATACGCTGAAGAAGGTGGTCGGAGGACGCGTGCTGGAGACGCCCGCCCGCGAGTCGATGTGGGCGGCTCAGACGCCGCAGGTGATCCGACGGGACTGGCTGGTCGAGGGGCTCGAGAGCGCGGAGCGAGCGGGGCGCCGGGCGACGGACGACGCACAGCTCGTCGAGTGGATGGGGCGCGAGGTCCACGTGGTCGAGGCCCGGAGGCCGAACCCGAAGGTGACGCTCCCGGAGGATCTGCGAGCGGCCGAGGCGCTCCTGTCGGACGCGACCGGAGCGGGAGGGGATGCGGAGTGAGGATCGGGCAGGGATTCGACGTCCATCGCCTCGTTCGGAACCGTCCCCTCATTCTGGGAGGAGTCGAGATTCCCTTCGATCGCGGTCTCGAGGGACATTCCGACGGCGATGCCGTGCTCCATGCCGTCTCGGATGCGATCCTGGGGGCGACGGGCGACGGCGATCTCGGCCGCCATTTCCCGTCGTCCGACGATCGCTGGCGAGGCGCGGCCAGCAGCCGGATCCTGGAGGCGGTCCTCGCGCGGATGCGCGATTCGGGCTGGCGGGTCGGAAACGTCGACGTCACGATCGTCGCCCAGGCGCCGAGGCTGGCGCCGCATCAAGAGGCCATGCGAGAGCGTCTGGCCGCGTTGCTGGGAGTCGGAATGGATCGGGCGAGCCTGAAGGTGACGAGCACGGACCATCTCGGAGCGATCGGGCGCGAGGAGGGGATCGCGGCTCTGGCCGTGGTGCTGCTCGAGCCCGCCTCCCCGAACGAGGGCGAGCGGCGGGAGGAAGACGTCGGGCCCCGGACGCGTCCTTGACCCGGTCCAGGACGGGTCCGTGACCGGGAACGGGATCGGGCTCGAGAGAGACACGCGAGAGATGACCGAAATCGAGTTCTACGATACCCGGACCCGTCAGCGTCGCCGCTTCATCCCGCTCGAGCCGGGGAGGGTGGGCATCTATACCTGCGGACCGACGGTCTACGCCCCCCAGCACGTCGGCAACCTGCGATCGCGTCTCTTCGCCGACCTCCTGAAGCGCTTCCTGATCAGTGAAGGCTTCGAGGTGACCCACGTGATCAACATCACGGACGTGGGGCATCTCGTCTCCGACGCCGACGAAGGCGAGGACAAGATGGAGGCGGCAGCCCGCAAGGCGGGTCGCTCGGCCGAGGAGATCGCGGAGCACTACACGGAGCTGTGGAGACAGGACGGCGCCGCGGTGAACTGCCTTCCTCCGGAGCACAATCCCCGGGCCAGCGAGCACATCGAAGAGCAGATTGCGCTGGCGAAGCGGCTCGAAGAGAAGGGCTTCCTGTACCGGCTCGAGGACGGCATCTACTTCGACACCAGCCTCTTCCCGCGCTATGCCGAGCTCGCCCACCTCGATCTCGAGGGACAGAGCGAGGGCGCCCGGATCGGGGTCGTCGCGGGCAAGCGCAATCCCGCCGACTTCGCCGTGTGGAAGTTCGCGGAGGAGGGCGTCCAGCGACTTCAGGAGTGGGACTCGCCCTGGGGACGCGGATTTCCCGGCTGGCATCTCGAGTGCTCGGCGATGAGCGTGCGATACCTGGGCGAGCGCTTCGACATCCATACCGGCGGCATCGATCTCGCGACGGTGCATCACACCAACGAGGTCGCTCAGAGTGAGTGTGGCTTCGGCGTCCATCCCTGGGTGAGCTTCTGGATGCACAACGAGTTCCTCTCGCTCTCCGGAACCGAGGGCGGCGAGAAGATGTCCAAGTCCAAGGGTAACGTGAAGACACTCGCGGACCTCGAGGCCCGAGGCGTGGATCCCCTGGCCTTCCGCTACTTTTTCTTGCAGGCCCACTACCGCCAACAGCAGAGCTTCTCCGAGGAGGCGATCGAGGCGGCGGCGAAGGGCCATCGGCGCCTGCGATCGATCGCTGCGGAGCTCGAGGCGGTCCGGGAGACGGGCGATCCGGCGCGGCAAGAGGCATACCGCACACGCTTTCGAGACGCTCTCGCGGACGACCTGAATGCGCCGCGAGCCCTGGCGGTCGTCTGGGAGGTCGCTCGCAGCGAGACCCTCGCGAAGGCCGATCGGCGGGACCTGATGCGGAGCTTCGAGCCCGTGCTGGGGCTGCGTCTGGGGGAGCCGCTCGAGGAGGCGGGCCCGGAGTGGGAGAGCGACCCACGGATCGACGGACTGCTCGCGGAGCGCCAGGCGGCGCGGCGCGAGAAGGACTGGTCGACCGCCGACCGGATTCGCGATCTCCTCTCCGAGGAGGGGATCGAGATCGTCGACACGCCGGAAGGACCCCGCTGGAGACGAACGGAGAGCGCATGAGTCGGACCTTCAAGCTCGTCTCGGACTACGAGCCCTCCGGTGACCAGCCGCGAGCGATCGACGAGCTCTGCGAGGGGATCGAACGCGGCGACAGGCATCAGACGCTCCTCGGCGTCACCGGCAGCGGCAAGACCTTCACCATGGCCTGCGTGGCCGAGCGACTGAATCGGCCGACGCTCGTGATGTCGCCGAACAAGACGCTCGCGGCCCAGCTCTACTCCGAGTTCCGCGAGCTCTTCCCCGAGAACGCCGTGGAGTATTTCGTCTCCTATTACGACTACTACCAGCCCGAGGCGTACATCCCCTCGACGGATACCTACATCGAGAAGGACTCGTCCGTCAACGACGAGATCGACAAGCTCAGGCACTCGGCGACCCACTCGCTGCTCACGCGCGAGGACGTGCTCGTGGTCGCGAGCGTCTCCTGCATCTACGGCCTGGGCGCGCCGGAGAACTACGGCTCGATGCACGTCTACCTCGAGACGGGCATGCCGCTGGTCCGCGACGACCTGCTGAGGCGCCTCGTCGAGCTTCTCTACACGCGCAACGATCACGACTTCCATCGCGGCACCTTCCGCGTGAGGGGCGACGTCGTCGAGATCTTTCCCCAGTACGAGGGGGAGATGGCGATCCGGGTCGAGTTCTTCGGAGACGAGATCGACTCGCTCGCGGAGATCGATCCCCTCCGAGGTCGCATCGTCTCGCGACCGAAGAAGGTGATGATCTATCCCGCGAGTCATTACGTGGCGACCCAGGAGCGGATCGCGAGAGCCTGTGACGGCATCCGTGGGGAGCTTCAGGAGCGGCTCGCGCTCTTCCAGCACGAGGGGAAGCTGCTCGAGGCCCAGCGTCTCGAGCAACGCACGCTCTACGACCTGGAGATGCTCGAGACCATGGGCTTCTGCCACGGCGTCGAGAACTACTCGCGATGGCTCGACGGACGCGAGGCCGGTCAGACGCCCTATACGCTCTACGACTATCTGCCCGAAGGCACGCTCGTGGTGCTCGACGAGAGCCACGTGTCCGTCCCGCAGATCGGCGGCATGTATCGGGGCGATCGGGCGCGAAAGGAGACGCTCGTCGACTACGGATGGCGTCTGCCCTCGGCGCTCGACAATCGGCCGCTGCGCTTCGACGAGTGGGAGGAGCGGGCGGGCCAGCGCGTCTACGTGTCGGCCACGCCCGCCAGCTACGAGCTCGAGCGCTGCGCAGGGGTGGTCGTCGAGCAGATCATCCGGCCAACGGGCCTGATCGACCCGAAGATCGAGATGAGGCCGGCGGGCGGCCAGGTCGACGATCTGCTCGGCGAGGTCCGGAGCCACGCGGCGAAGCAGGAGCGTGTGCTCGTCACGACCCTCACCAAGAGGATGGCCGAGGAGCTGACGGACTACTACTCCGAGCTCGGCGTCCGGGTCCGTTATCTCCACAGCGACATCAAGACGCTCGAGCGCATGGAGATCATCCGTGAGCTGCGAGAAGGACGATTCGACGTCCTCGTCGGCATCAACCTGCTGCGCGAAGGGCTCGACATCCCGGAGGTGGCCCTGGTGGCCATCCTCGATGCGGACAAGGAAGGGTTTCTCCGCTCCGCTCGCTCGCTGATCCAGACGATCGGCCGCGCGGCCCGCAACGCCGAAGGAAGGGTGATCCTCTACGCCGACAAGGAGACGGACTCGATTCGCACGACGCTGGAGGAGACGGCACGGCGGCGCGAGAAGCAGGAGGCCTACAACGAGGCCCATGGAATCACGCCCAGGACCATCCGGAAGCGGATCTCCTCCCTCCAGGACTCGATCTGGGAGGCCGACTACGTGACGGTTCCGTTGCCCGAGCAGGAGCCGGAATCGGGCATTCCGCGACATGAGATCCCTGCGCTCGTCGACCGGCTCCGGCAGGAGATGCGCGAGGCCGCGCGCGAGCTCGACTTCGAGCGCGCGGCCGATCTGCGAGATCGCATCCAGGCGCTCGAGAGAGAGCGCATCCGTCTGACCTGACATGGCGAGCCCCCTCGCGGAACAGGTCGATCACCTGCCGACCGAGCCCGGCGTCTATCTCTTCAAGAGCGCCAGCGGCAGCGTGCTCTATGTCGGGAAGGCCCAGAGCCTGAAGAGCCGCGTTCGCCAATACGTGAGTGGGGGCGACGGGCGCATCCGGATTCCGGCGCTGGTCGATCGCGCGGCCTCGGTCGAGGTGCTCGTCACCGGAAACGTCAAGGAGGCCCTGCTTCTCGAGAACGAGCTGATCAAGCAGCATCGTCCCCCCTTCAACGTTCGTCTGCGCGACGACAAGCAATACCTCGCCCTGCGCATCGACGAGCAGGAAGAGTGGCCGCGGATCACGATGGTCCGGCGTTTCCGGAAGGACGGTGCACAGTATTTCGGGCCCTACACGTCGAGCGTGGCGCTGAAGTCGTCCCTGTCCAGGTTGCGTCGGCTCTTTCCCCTGCGCTCCTGCAGCAAGGCGACGTTCAACGACTATGCGCGTCGAGGGAGACCCTGCATCGAGTACGAGATGAAGCGCTGCCTCGGGCCCTGCTGCGGCCTGACGGAGCCCGAGGCCTACGCGGATCAGGTGCGCGGGACCGTGCTCTTCCTGCGTGGCCACTCCACGGAGCTGGTGGAGCGGATCGAGCGCGAGATGCGGGAGGCCGCCGAGCAGGAGCGCTTCGAGGAGGCGGCGCATCTCCGGGACCGGATCCAGGCCATCGAGCGGACGATCGAGTCCCAGCAGATCGTGACGGACCAGACGATCGATCGCGACGTCTTCGCAATCGCGCGAGAGGGAGGCGAGGTCGCCGTTCAGGTGCTCCATGTGCGCGAGGGACGGGTGATCGGCGCGCGCGACTTCCCCTTCTCGAACGTCCAGATCGGGTCGGATGAGGTCATGGAGTCCTTCCTCGGACAATTCTATGGATCGGGAGAGGGGCACGCGCCACCGCGCGAGATCCTGACCTCGGTGGACTTCGAAGACGAGGGGGCGTTGACGGCGCTCTGGACCGAGCGCTTCGGGGGATCGGTCACGATCCGGAGGCCCCATCGCGGTCCGGCGCGAAGGGTCGTCGAGATCGCGGAGCGCAATGCGACGCTCGCCCTGACGAGTCGGCTGGCGGCGCGCGACAGCGTGGAGACGGCGCTCGAGGAGCTGAGGGAGCGCTGTCCTCTCTCGAGCGTCCCGCGGCGGATCGAGTGCTACGACGTCTCCCATCTTCAGGGCACGCTGGCGGTGGCGAGCCGCGTCGTCTTCGAGGACGGGGAGCCCGTGAAGCGCGACTATCGGCGCTATCGCATCCGTGAGGCCGACGCGGGTGACGATACCGCCTGCCTGCGCGAGGTGCTGGGGCGACGCCTCCGGCGGGTCGAGAGCGAGCCGCTGCCGGATCTCCTGATGGTCGATGGCGGGCGCGGACAGGTCGGCGTCGTGCAGGCCGCGCTCGAAGACGCGGGTGTCGAGGTCGAGGTGCTGGGAATCTCGAAGGAGCGCGACGACGAGTCCCCGAGCCTCCGCGTGAAGCGATCCGGCGGCCTCAAGGCCGAGCGGCTCTTCCGCCCGGGGCGGGCGAATCCCATCCTGCTTCCCCCGAGCTCCCGGGGTCTGCTCCTGCTGCAGCGGATTCGCGACGAGTCCCATCGCTTCGCGATCGAGTTTCAGCGGGACCTGCGCTCGAAGGCGCATTGGACCTCGATCCTCGAGGAGCTGCCCGGGATCGGCCCCGGCAAGCGTCGGGCTCTGCTGAAGCACCTCGGATCTCTGCGAGCCGTCCGCGCCGCCTCGCCCGAGCGTCTCGAGTCGGTGCCCGGGATCTCGAAGCGAGACGCGACGGTCATCCGCCGCTTCTTCGATGCGCTCATGGCCCCCGATCCGGAGACCGAGCCCGCGAACGTCGAGACGGAAGACGAGACGGAAGACGAGACGGAGGCGGGACGATCGACCGCAGACGAGAGCGAGCCGCCCGCGGAGGCGCCGCTCGCCGGCAGGGGAGACGCTCACACGAGCCCTGCCGAGGATCCGCGAGGGCACTGCCGGCCCGGCGCGGCTCCTCAAGAGGGCTCGGACGAAGACCGATAGGGCTCTTCGGGGGAGGCGCGAGCCGGGAGGCTGCCGATGGACAGGATCGATCGCTGCCGATCGCCGCGCACGGTGAAGCTCGCTGCGGCGCTCGCGCTGGCCGTCCTGCTGGCTCCCCTGATCCCGGATCGACCCGCGAGCGCAGAGATCTATCAGTGGAAGGACGCCCAGGGGCGGCTCCACTTCGCGCAGGACCTCAATCAGGTGCCACCGGCCGAGAGGGCCGCAGCCCGCGCGGGAGCCCGTCGAGAGGGCGAGGGGCGCGAGATCCAGCGCTTCGAGCCCGCGCCGCCGGCGGCGGTCCGAGAGGGTCGACGCACGCACGGAGCCCGATTCGTCGAGGACGGGGCCGGAGGCCGGGTGCATCGCATTCGCGTCCAGCGCACCGGTCAGACCATGCGGGTTCACGTGAGACTCAACGACGAGGTCGTCGCTCCCTTCATTCTCGACACCGGCGCTTCGGACGTCTCGATCCCGCACCGGGTCGCCGTGGAGCTGGGGCTCGACCTCGGGAAGGCCCGGACCCACCTCTACCGGACCGCCAACGGCATCGTGGAGAACCCTGTCGTTCGCCTGTCGAGCGTGGAGCTCGGCGATGCCCGGGTCGAGAACGTGCCGGCCTCGGTCAGCCGCACGATGGAGATCGGCCTGCTCGGTCTCTCCTTCTTCAACCACTTCCGCTACGACTTCGACCCGGTCGCGGGCGTCGTCACCCTGCGACCGAACGGGCTCGTCGAGTCCGGACGACTCCGGGGCGGACGCAGTGCTTCGCAGTGGCGCGGCGAGTTCTCGATCCTTCAGGCGCGTCGCCAGGCGATCCGGAAAGCGATCGCCGAGGACGATTCGGGTCGGGTCCGACGGGAGGCCCGGCGCGAGGCGGCTCTCGAGGAGATCGATCGGCAGCTGCGGGTGCTCGCCGACGAGGCCGACGATGCCCGGGTTCCGATGACCTGGCGTGATTGACTCCTGGCCGGATTCCGGGACACCCGGTTTTCCCAGGAGGAGCAATCCGATTCCCTCCACGCGGCTCCAGGCGGGCTGCCTTCCCCGGGCCGGGGGGCCGACTGTCGGACGGGGACGTCTCCAGATGCTCCTGAGCCGCTCCGGGGCGCCCGAAGCCGTTCCGAGAGGACGGGCTTCCCGTGGCATCGATCTTGCTCCTTTTCGCTTGGATCGCAGGAAGGGAGGGCGCGGAGGGCGCTCTTCAGGCCGGATCGCCCCTGCCGGGGGCGGCGGAAGGGATGGACGGAAGACGATGCGCTGGATGCGGAGATGGGGAGCGCTCGGGGAGCGACCGCGCCCCGGGACGGAGGATCGACCCGCCGAGCGGGAGCCGGGCTCCGTCGAGGAGTGGGAGGCGCTGCTTCTCGAGCGCGGCGTTCCCGGCGACTGGGCCCGCCGGCTGGCCTCGCCTCTCTGCTGCGAGGCACGGGACCTGGGCCCGGGATCCGTCGAGGCCCTGATCCGGAGTGCCGTGGTGACGATGACGATCCAGGCCGAGGTCCAGGCGAAGGTCGAACGTCACCTGCATGACGTGAGAGAGGTCGAGAGGCTGCTCGGCGCCTTCAGCGGCGAGCTGGAGAAGCTCGACGAGGTGCTCGAGGTCCTGTCGGCCTACGCACAGCGCATGCGGACCCGCCCGAGCCGATCGGCTCGCGACCTGCTTCACTGAGAGCTCCCGCCCGCTCCGCGGCGTTCCCCTCGCTCGTCTGAGCTGCGAACGGGCGTGACCGCGCGTTCCGTCTCTCGCGTGCGCCTCCGTCTGCGTCAGTCTTTGGCGCGAGCATCCCGGTCGTTCGGTCGAGCCTGGGTCGAAGCGCCGACGCGATCGAAGAGATCTCGAGGCTCGATCGAGGCAGCCGCCCCGACGGCCTTCGAATGTCGGACGAAGGTCGGACGAAGGTCGGGGGAGCCTCGAACGCCCATCGAGAATCGAGAGGAGCTCGGGAGGCGAAGCGATGATCGCGGTCCAGCTCCTGATCTGTCTCGTGTTCGGCATCCTCTGGGCGGATCGGGGAGGGAGGTGGCCGCACGATGAGATGGGTCTGTCCCTGCTCCTCGGCCTCTTCGTCCTGCTGCCGGCGGTCGGCCTCTCGAAGCGCGACCCTCCGTCGAGGTCAGCGCCCGGATCCGGCGAGGCGGACGGGTCTCGCGCCGGGGCGCGGGCCCGTTCTCCCGGGCGATGGGTCGCGCGAGCCGGGCTCGTCCTCGCAGGTCTCTCCTGCTTCGAGGTGGGCTGGACTGCCCTGTCGCGTCGGCTGGAGTCGGCGGCGATCGATGCGGATCGCGCGGCGGCGCTCGATGCTCGCGAGATCCATCGGGTCGAGGCTCGTGTGGTCCGTCGGCAGACGGGACGCTGGGGCGACCGGGTCCTGCTCGACGGCGTGGTGTCTTCCGATCCGGCAGCCCCGCCCTTGCCGGGGCGCCTGCAGCTTCATCTCGGGGAGCGATTCGGACAGCCGCGACCCTCGGTGAGGTCGCAGGCGCACCGTCCCGTGGCGACGCGGGCCGATCGATTGCTGCGACCCGGAGCCCATGTGCGGCTCGGCCTGCGTGTCCAGCCGATGCGCGGACGCCGCAACCCGGGCCTCGCGGATCCGGATCGCAGAGCGGCGCGTCGGGGCCTGGCCGCACGCGCGAGGCTCGTCGATCCGGACTGGGTCGTCGATCGGAGTCCGCCAGCGGGAGCGATCGGGGAGCTCCAGTTGGCGGCGGGCTCGCTGCGTGCGAGGCTCCGAGATCGCGTGGCCGAGCGCTGGGCCGGTCTCCACGATGGCAGCGGACTGGCGCGAGCTCTGGCTCTGGGCGATCGGCATGCGCTCGAGCCCGGCGTTCGCGAGGCCTTCCAGGATCTCGGTCTGGCTCATCTGCTGGCGATCTCGGGGCTTCACGTCGCTCTCGTGGGAGGCTTCGCAGCCTGGCTGGCCCTCGCGTCGCGCGGCCGGCTGGGGGGGCGGAGCAGACGGATTGGAGGGAGCGAGTGGAGCGCCTTCCTGGTCCCGATGGGCATCGGATGCCTCGGAGCGATGCTCTACGGCTGGCTCGGCGATGCGGGCGTCTCCGTCGTCCGGGCGTGCGCCCTGCTCGTGATCGCGGCGGGACTTCGCCTCGTGCGCCGGAACGTGCAGCCCCCTTCGGTCCTGGCGCTGGTCGCAGCCCTGATCCTCGCCCGCGAGCCGGCCACCCTCTTCGATCTCGGGACCCAGCTCTCCTTCGGCTCGTGTCTGGCGCTGTGGGTCGCCGGGATCTGGCGACGTGAGGCGCCGGCCGACGTGTCCGGGATTCAGGGCTCGGGCGCGGGGAGCGGAGTCGACCCGAAGAGGGGCCCCACGGAGGGCGGTGACGACTCCGGGACGGGCGAGCGCTCTCCTCGGAGTCGAGTGGCTCGGGGTCTCTGCGAGACGATGCGGGTCTCGCTCGTCGTCTCCCTCGGCACGGCCGGGATCCTCGCGGCGCACGGGATTGCGCCTTCCGGGCTGGGGCCGCTGGTGAACGGGGCGGCGATCCCGTGGATGGCCGGGGTGGCATTGCCCGGTGCGTTGCTGGCTCTGGTCTGGACCGGGCTGATGCCCGGAGGCGGCGTCTGGGATGAGAAGACCCTCGGGCTGCTTCTCTGGCCGGCCGCCGCACTCGGCCAGGCTGCCGAGTGGATCGCCGCGTGCGACTTCGTGGAGTGGATGACGAGCCGGAGCGGAGGACTCCCGACGCTCGCCGTGGCGGCGATCGGCCTCTTCGGCCTGGGGGCGGCGCGCGCGGGACGCTGGCGAATGGTGCTGATGGCGTGGGGCGGACTGACGCTCTTCGGTGTCGAACCGGGAGGCGTCGGCGGCGCCCTGGGGTCGGCTCCTCGCGTGGTCTTCTTCGACATGGGACAGGGAGACGCGATCCTCGTGCAGGGGCTGGATCATACGCTGCTGATCGATGCCGGTCCCGGCTCGGCCGACGGGTCCGGGGGTCGCTCGCTGGTCCGGTCGATCCGGGCGCTCGGCCTTCGATCCATCGATACGCTCGCTCTCACGCATGCGGATCTCGATCACCGGGGCGGAGCCGGGTGGGTGCTCGAGCGGCTCGGGGTCGATGAGCTCTGGCTGCCGGTATCGGGTCGGAGTGATCCCCCTCTCGTCCGGCTCGCGGAGAGAGCCCGCGAGCGGGGCGCGCGAGTCCGTTGGCTCGCCGCCGGCGACCGCGGCTGGCTCCACTCCGGCGCGGGGCTTCGATCCGCGGCAGACGAGACGGAGCGCGCTCGAGTCGAGGTCCTCTGGCCTCCGGCGGATGGCACGAAGCGCTCGCGCAACGAGGGCTCGCTCGTCCTGGCCGTCGAGCTCGAAGGCGCGCGATTCCTGTTCACCGCGGACGTGGGATCCGGGACCGAGTCGGCTCTCCTCCGGCACGGGGCTCTGCTGCGCTCGGACGTCCTCAAGGTGGCGCATCACGGCAGTCGATCCAGCACGAGCTCCAGCTTCCTCGAGGCCGTCTCGCCGCGTCTCACGGTGCTGAGCGCCCCCTGCGAGGCCACCCGGGGGCTTCCGAGCCCGGACGTTCTCGCGCGGCTGCGCGCGAGTGGGGCACGGCTGCTCTGGACGGGACGGGACGGAGCCGTGGCGATCCAGACCGGGAGAGCCGAAGCCGAGCCTGGCATCCTGCGCTGGGCATCGGCTCGCCGCTGCGGGGGCGCGACGGAAGAGAAGGCGCGTCCCCGCGCTTCAGTGCCCTTCGAATCTCGGCGATCTTCGCTCGACGAAGGCGCGCTGAGCCTCTCGGGCATCGCGGGTTCTTCGCAGGGGGCGACCGAAGGCCTCCTGCTGAGCGTAGGCGGTCTCGAGATCGGTGCCTTCGAGGGCTCGCACGCCTCGCAGTGTCGCCTGCACGGCGAGCGGTGCGTTTCGCGCGATCTGATCCGCCGTCTCGAGGGCCCGACTGCGGAGCGCTTCGGGCTCGACGAGCTCGTTGAGCAGGCCCATCGAGAGCGCCCGCTCCGCATCGATGGGTCGCGCCGTATACAGCAGCTCGGCGGCGTGGCAGCCTGCGATCTCTCGCGGCAGCAGGACCGTCGCGTGTCCGGTCGGGTAGAGCCCCAGCGCAACCTCCTCGAGTGCGAAGGTGGCCGAGGGCACCGCGTAGCGGATCTGCGCAGCCAGGAGGAGATCGAAGCCTCCGGCGCGGGCATGTCCGTTGATGGCCGCGATCAGCGGAACCCGAAGAGGCTTCTCGACCAGGGTGGCGGCGGCCACCGACTGGAGCCCCTCGAAGTCCTCCGGCGCGATCCGCTCTCCGCGGGCGAGGGCCTGGGAGGCAGGGATCGTCTCCCGCATGTCCATGCCGGCACAGAAGCTGCGGTCTCCGGCACCCGTCAGGACGACGACGCGGACCGACGGGTCGTCGTCGATCCGTCGCCAGGCGGCGGCGAGCTGGCGGAGCATCTCGAGGTCGAGCGCGTTCGCTCGCTCGGGGCGGTCCAGGACGACCACGGCGACGTGGGGATGAGCCTCGGGTCGCTCGAAGCAGACGGTCACGGTCGGGATCCTCGGCGGGCGCGACGAGAGATCGGAGTGGACCGCGGCCGTCGCGGGCTCCGGTCGACATCGCGAGCTCCACTGGATGGAGGAGAGCTCCGCTGGATACAGGAGACCCGATCTGTGTGAAGCTCGGGCTCCTGCAGAAGCGATGGGGGCGAGCGTGACGAAGGATAGGTCGAAGAGACGAGCGGGCCAGGGCGTGCGGCAGGGCCGGGATCAGGAGCCGGAGCGGGACCCGGAGGCCGTGAGTGAGGGCTGGGAGCGCCTCGCCCGATCCTGGCCGCGGAGCCTGATCGCCGAGGGAAGGGGGGAGAGGCTGGCTCGCTGGTGGTGCGCCTCGCAGCGGGCGTCGCTGGAGCGCGGCGAACCGCCCCTGGCGAGCGCCCCGGCCTCGGACGAGCTGCTGGAGTCTCTCGCGGCGGCGCGGCGTGCCCGTAGACTCGAGCGCGGCCTGGAAGGGGCCACGACACTCCTCGCCGCCGAGGAGGAGGGGTTGAGCAGGGCCGGGGCGACGCGGCCCGCTGGCGAGGGGACCCGGATCTCACGCCTGCTCGTCGTGAGCGCGGACGGATCGATGCGCTTCTATCAGCAGGTGAGGGCGCTTCGAGCGCGACATGCCGCCCGGTTGGAGGCGCTGCGGCTCGATTGCGACGAAGAGCGCCTGGGAGGGGCGATCTACGGAGGGGGGCGGCGGGCGCGAGCCGTGCTGATCGATCACAAGGAGGCCGTGGCGGGCTTCCTCTCGATGCTCGAGTCCTCGCTCCCGGCGCCGCAGGACCCGGCCGCTCGACCCGCCTGCTCGGACGACGCGTGAGAGGACGGTCGCGGCCGGTCGGCCGATCAGCCGGACGAGTCGGAAGCCGACCCGGAAGCCGACCCGGAAGGTGGGTCTAGAGGAGGGTCGGGAGGGGGAGCTGAATCGGGCTCGGGGTGAGAGTCGGGGTGAGAGTCGGGGTGAGAGCCCGCCGGCTCGTCGAGGACCCGCCGGATCTGCTGGAGCAGCCGCGCCGGAGTGAAGGGCTTGGCGATCAGATCACGCTCGCCGGGGACGATTCCGTGCTGGATCAGGGTCTCGTCGGCGAATCCCGACATGAAGAGCACTCGAAGATCGGGGCGGATCTGCACGGCCCGCTTCGCGATCTCGGGGCCCGGGGTCCGGGGCAGGACGACATCCGTCAGGAGCAGGGAGATCGGCCCCTCGTGCCGGCTGCAATGCCGGAGAGCGCCGGTGGCGGAGTCCGCCCCCAGGACCTCGTACCCGGCTGCCGAGAGCGTCCGCTCGATCAAGGTCCGAACGACCTCCGAGTCCTCGACGAGGAGGATGGTCTCATGGCCGCCCACGCTGCTCGGCTGCGAGGATCGCGCATCCGCCATGGATCGCTCCTGCGATTGCGGGAGGTAGATCCGGAACGTCGATCCGTCCCCGAGGCGTGACTCCGCCTGGACCTGTCCGCCGCTCTGGCTGACGATCCCGTAGACGGTGGCCAGGCCGAGTCCGGTCCCGCGGTCGGGGCTCTTCGTCGTGAAGAAGGGCTCGAAGATGCGCACCCGGGTCGCATCGTCCATGCCGACCCCCGTATCGCTCACACGGAGCTCGACATAGCGTCCGGCCTCGAGGAGTCCGGAGTCCGTCCGGAGCGGACCCTCGAGCGTGAGGTTTCGGGTCTCGATCTCGAGACGGCCGCCGAGGGGCATCGCGTCCCGGGCGTTCACGACGAGATTGAGGATCACCTGCTCGATCTGGCTGGGATCGGCCAGGATGCGTGCGAGCTCTCCGTCGAGCAGCGTGACGATCTGGATGTCCTCGCCGATCAGGCGTCGCATCAGCCGATCGATGTCGGCGACGACGGCGTTCAGGTCGATCTGCTCCGGCTGCAGGATCTGGCGACGGCTGAACGCGAGCAGCTGCCGCGTGAGTCCCCCAGCCCGCTCGGCCGCGCTGAGGATCTCCTCGGCATCCCGGCGCGCGCCATGCTCCGGACCCAGCTCGTCGAGCACGAGATCGCTGTAGCCGATGATGGCGGTCAAGAGATTGTTGAAGTCGTGGGCGATGCCGCCCGCCAGACGGCCCACCGCCTCCATCTTCTGGGCCTGGCCGAGGCGGGACTCCGTCTCCCGCAGCGCGGCCTCGGCAGCCCGACGCTCGGTGATGTCGCGAAGCGTGACCGCCAGAAGGGGTCGGGTCGAGGTTTCGGGATCGCTGAAGAGAAAGATCGTCGCCTCGGTGGGGAGGTTCTCGGTCTGATTCGGACGGATCAGATCGAGCTCGCCCGACCAGCTTCGGATCTGCTCGAGTCGAGGCAGGATCTGCTCCCGGACCTTGAGGGCGGACTCGGGCGTGAGGAGCTCGAGGAGCGTCTTTCCCTCGATCGGCCCGTGCTCCGGCGATCCCAGGAGCCGAGTCGCCACCGCGTTGGCGTAGAGCAGCATCGTGTCGGTCTCGCAGGCGAGGACGAGGTCCGATCCCTGCTGGACGACGCTGTAGAGAAGCCCGCGGCCGAGCGTGTCTCGCCTCTGCCGGGTGACGTCGCGGCTCAGGCTGAGAATCCGGGCGGACCCATCCGCGGCCAGGAATCGGCTCATTCGCGACTCGAGCCATCGGAAGCCGCCGTCGGCATGCCTCGCCCGGGTCATGTGCGTCGAACGGCTCGCTCCCTCCAGCAGCTCGGCCATGGAGCCGGCCGACTTCGGGTGATCGTCCGGATGGACCAGCTCGAGCACGTTGCGTCCGAGCAGGTCCTCCTCCTCGTAGCCGAGCATCGGCCGGGCTGCGGCGGAGACGTAGGTGATGTTTCCCTGCGCATCGATCTCGGTGAGCAGGTCCTGGGGATGGCGAGCCAGCGCCTCGAAGCGATTCCGGCTCTCCCGGATCCGCGCGTCGGCCGCGTGGCGATGCAGACCGGCAGCGGCATGGGCGCCGAAGACGCGGAGCAGCGAGCGCAGCAGGGGAGGATCGTGGATCGGCCGCCTCGAGTAGCCCGCGATCAGTCCCGTGACCTCGCCGCCTTCGAGCCGCAGCGGAAGTCCGGCGTAGGCCTCGAAAGCCTCGCCGAGCCTGCGCTCGACATCCGGCATCAGCTGATGCAGGGCCGCCGGATGGATGCAGGTCTCTCCCCGAGCGACGTCGGCATCGGGCAGCCCTGCGAGCTCGAGGGTCTCGGACTCGAGGAGGTCACCGTCCTGCCATCCCGCCACCACCTGGAGAAGGTCGGAGTCCGCGGGATCGAGAAGGCCAAAGACCAGCCGGTCGAGCTCGAGGGACCTCGCGAAGAGGGTGATGAGCCTCCGCGCACTCTCCTGATCCGACCACACGGGTCCGTGAGCGAGCGTGCGGAAGGCCTCCTCGGTCGATCTGCGGCGCGTGATGTCCTCGATCACCATCGAGACCCTTCGCTCTTCGTCCTCCGGCCCGTGGAAGGCCTGCCAGACGGCCGAGAGCCAGCGCGGGCGACCGTCTTCGCCCTCGAACTCGAAGTCGACGGATCCGTAGCCGTCGCCCTCCCTCGAGAGATTCCAGGCGGCCTGCGCGGCCATTCGCGTGCTCGGCGTCATGCGCCAGGCCGCGTGCTCGAGTCGATCGATCCGGCCGAAGAGACTGTAGAAGCGGCGGTTCGCGAAGAGGATCCCGCCGTTCGTGTCGGTGACGAGCGCCGGATGGGAGCCCGACTCGACGATGGCGCGGTAATGATCGTTCCGGGTGCGTTCGGTCACCTCCTGGGCGTGACGCTGGCTGATGTCGCGTCCGCTGGCGCAGATGCGCATCCGTCCCGTCGACTCGTCCCGGAAGGTGCGGATCACGAGCTCGAGGCGCACCGGCAGGCCGTCGACACGCAGGATTCCGAGCTCGAGCGTCGGCTCCGCGCCGGTCTCGAGGATCTTGCGGAAGGCCGAGAGAGTCCTCGCGCGATCTTCGGGAACCACCACCTCCATGAAGCTGAGACCGATCAGCGAGTCGGGGCGGCGTCCGAGGATCGCGCTGGAGGCCTCGCTCACGAAGAGCAGCCGTCCATCGAGGCCGACCTCGACGAGGAGATCGGCCGAATGGCGGAGGAGCTCGGACGCCAGTCCCCCCTCTGAGAAGCCCCCGGTCTGCATCAGGCCTTTCCGAGCCCGCCTCCGCTCGAGGCTGGACCGCATCCTCCGAGAAACGATCCACGAGAGCGTATCTCGCGAGGACCCGAAAGGCTACACGAAATGCGATTCATGAAGCGTTCCGCGCTCCATCGTGCTCCATCGTGCTCCATCGCGCCCGGCGGACGAGGAGTCTTCAGTACAGACCCAGCATTCGCCCGGACATCGCCAGCACCGCGAGAACCAGAACCGGCTTGATCAATCGTTCGCCACCGGCGACGGCGGCGCGAGCGCCGAGCTCACCGCCCGCGGCGAAGCCGACCACCAGCGCGGAGGCGAAGGTCCAGTCCACCTGTCCATGGGCCACGAAGACGGGGACCGCGACCAGCGTCAGGCTGCCGATGATCACGACCTTGATGGCGTTGGCCCGGACCAGGTCGAGACCGCTGCGCGCGAGGGCGGCGATGAGGAAGAGGCCGACACCGGCCTGGATGGCCCCTCCATAGAGTCCGATTCCGAAGAAGACGACGGCGTTGAGGAAGGCGGATCGGGGGGCCTGGGTCGACTCGGAAGCCCGGGCACGGGGCGGGCGCAGCATCGGATAGAGCAGGGCGATCATCGCCACGCCGAAGACCTGCCGGAAGATCTCGGCGGACATGCGCGAGGCCACGGTGGCGCCGATCGCCGACCCGATCAGCACGGGCACCAGCAAGGGGAGGGCATCCCCGACTCCGTCGAATCCGGATCTGCGGAAGCGGAGCGTCGAAATTCCGTTCTGGAAGAGGACCTCGATGC